>CAYTGJ010000113.1:0-14898 GCA_964437245.1 uncultured Chitinophagaceae bacterium | reverse complement strand
AACCGGTAGCACCAGCTCCAGTAGAGGTTAAGAAAGAAGAGCCGAAGCCGGTAGCGCCAGTTCCAGTAGAGGTTAAGAAAGAAGAGCCGAAACCGGTAGCACCAGCTCCAGTAGAGGTTAAGAAAGAAGAGCCGAAGCCGGTAGCACCAGCTCCAGTAGAGGTTAAGAAAGAAGAGCCGAAGCCAGTAGCACCAGCTCCAGTAGAAGTTAAGAAGGAAGAACCAAAGCCGGTGCTCCCTGCTTCTGTGGAAGATGAAGACCCTTTTGCGGAAGCCTTCAATTCTAATGATAAAGCATCTTTAAGTTCTATCAAGGGAAATGTCACAAAAAAATCTTCGACGGAAAATCTGAATGGAGCAAAGTTGATCCTGAAATTGAATGGAAGAAAGGTGGACAGCCTTATTACCGTGGTCAATGGAGGATTTACGTTTGCCAAGCTCACTCCTGGAAGCAATTATGAATTGCACGTTTCCCGTAAAGGATACTTCGATCAGAAAATAAGTGTAAGCGGAGCTTCTATGCAACCCGGACAAACTAATACGCTTAAAGTAATACTGGAGCAGGATCCTAACCAGGCAGAAACCTCAGAACCGGAAATAACATTTGTAGTCAAAGGAAAAGTGACGACTGATTCAAATGTTCCTCAGCCGGGTGTTACTATAATTCTTACCAATAATATGGATAAGACAACCTCGGAAGTGAAGGCTGATCAGCACGGAGAATATAGCTTCCCGCTTCGTAAGCAATCTCACTATACGATCCAGGCTGTCAGAGGAAATTGTAAATCTGCTTTGGTCAATAAAAGTACGATCGGATTGAAAACCTCGGAGACGTTTGACATGCCGTTGGTCATCAAATGCGAATAGTACCGTAGAGAAGCATATGATCTGCTGATAACAGGCATTTCTACCTATCTGAAAAAGGGGGAGGAATGCCTGTTTTGATAAAGAGGGATATTTTATTTTTAATGAAACCGGATGAATACAGAATCTACCCCTGTAGAGAAAAGCACGGTTAGGCTTTAAGTTTTTTCCCTAGATAGGTCAGCCATTCATCGTCTACATACCCCGAGAAATCCCGCAGGAACATAAAGAAAGAAGGCTTGTAAGGCTTCCGTTTTAACGGCATAAGTGCTTCGTCCGGAGTGGCATCGCCTTTTTGGGAATTACATCGTTTGCAGGCCGTGACCAGATTGTCCCACGAGGACTGTCCTCCTCTGGACCTTGGCAATACATGATCAAGTGTGAGATCACTTCTGGAGCCGCAGTATTGGCATAGATGACTGTCTCTTTTGAAAATATTCTGCCTGCTTAATACCACCCCTTTGTAGGGAATATTGACATAATCCTGAAGCCGGATAATGGAGGGGACGGGAAAAGAAGTCGTAACAGTTCGGAGAAAAGAATTTTTGGAATTGGAGACCAATTCAGCTTTTTCCAGGTAGACTAAAAGAAAAGCACGGTGTACGCTGCATACTGTTAGTGCCCGGTAATCTTGGTTTAATACTAAAACTTTCCGACCCATTAGAGATACTACGTTTACCTATATTAGGAAATAATTTTTACAATAGCAAATAAACAGGCTCTTGATTCCCTAATTGACAGGATAGCTGGTTGTTTCTGGGGAAGATACATGTTTTAAAAACCAGGGCGGAGTATGCCCGAGGATAAAGAGTGGTTGAACAATGGAAGTAAAAAAATACAATCTTTCTTCTTTGCCAACAGAAGACTGAAAGAATACGGGATATGTTTATGGATTTATCTTTTCGGTAAGTAAGACAACAGGTTTGTCCTGACAGTCCCGGGTAGCAAAAAGATAATGCTGGCCTCCGTCTTTTAATCCCGTTTTTTTCCGGATCAGTTCTACAGAATCCGGGAAATTTCGTACCGTAATATTGGCTTTCCCTTCCGGAATTTCTGCCAAGATTTCTTTTTTATCGTATTTCAATAGCTTCAGGATCTTAAAACTTCTTCCGGGGAAATCTTCGACGAGTTCCCGGGAAGTATATAAATGGCTGCTGCTATTTAGCTTGAAAGTACCGGTTTGCCTGGCTACGGATTTGAATGCTCCTCCTTTTAAAATAGCGGCATTAGGTTCGTAGAGATAATCCATTGGCATGTGAAATTGAACGGTGGTCTCACTTTCGGACTTTTTATAAAACCGGAAAGTACTCGTCTTATCTCCCTTGCGAAGGTTCACCGCAATGATTTCGGGATCGGTAGTTTGCTGGTCCAGGATAAATAAAAGTTCCTTACACTCATTTTCCACTGCTACTATATGGATCTCGCGAATATATTCCAGTTCTTTTAAGGCGATATCGAGATCCAGCAGGGGAGATGTTTTGACCATAATGCAGGAAGAAATTTTAAAAAGTTTTTCTTTAAGCCTGAGTAGGTCCGGTTCACAATCGGAAAGCTGGAATACTTTGTTCCCTTCTTTTCTGCGTGCCGGATCAATGAAGATCCAGTCTGCCGGCCCCTCAAAGGTTGTCAGAAAATCTTCTGCATTGCAATGGAATACTTCGATATTATTTTTGTGCAGCAGGTTAAAATTATACTGCACGATGTCAGCCAGGCGGTCATTTTGTTCTATATAAAATACCTTTGCTGTTTTTTCCGAAAAAGCGGCGCTGTCTACTCCGAAACCACCGGTCAGGTCGATCAGCAGATCGCCGGAGATCAGGGAAGCTTTATAAGCAGCGGTTATTTCGGAGGAACATTGTTCCATCGAAAGCTTGACCGGATAAATAATTTCTTTTTCATACCACGAAGGAAGCTTTCGTTTTGCTTTCTGTTTTCCTTCGATCTGAGCGACCAGCAGTGGAATATTCAGCCCGGGAAATTTTCTGGCTCCCAATAGTAATTCTTCTACAGGGATATGCGCATTTTCCCGTATAAATCTTTGAGCTTCCGGTGAACTGATCTCTTGAAAATCCATCGAAGGGCAAGATAATAAAAATGCTTCGAATAAAAGATTCTTATTGCAGAGCATTGTAGAAGAAGTCTTGTACCAGACATTTTTTTGAGAACGATACCCAATAAATAGCGGAATTCATCGTCGCTAAAATTCTCCTTTTCCCGTACAACATACTCGTCACTTATCATTATATTTACTTATCATAGAAATACTATTTTTAGATGGAAAAAATCTTGAAGTCCTTTTTAAAACGACTGACCAATATAAGCAGCAGCAACCGTTCGGTTTATCTGTTACGCTTATACAGGGAACAGTTTTTTGATTTACACAGGACCGATTTTTTGTATAAACAACCTTCCTTTCATCTGATTACCCAATTATTGTCAGGAAAGAAAAAAATAATATTGTGCGATGAGCTGGATAGCCGGGATGAAAAAGTAAATGAGATCAGTAAAAATATCCGGCGTATTGCACGAAGAGAAAAACTGATCTTTGACGAGAGTGGTGCCAGGGATTTGTATGTGGGATGGCCTTTTGTAAAAGGAAAGCTTGCCGACGGATCTCCGGTCAGATGCCCGTTACTGTTTTTCCCCGTCAGTCTTTTACTTGAACATGGAAGATGGCAGATCGTGCAGCGGGAGGAAGCGGAGGTCATGCTGAACAAAAGTTTTGTACTGGCCTATGCTCATTTTAATCATGTGCACATTCCGGATGACTGGATTGAAAGTAGTTTTGAAGAATTCGGCAGAGATCCGCTCACATTTCGTACAGGTCTGTACGAATTTTTGAAAGAAAGTCCTCTGGAGATCAATTTTAACCAGGACCTTTTCGCAGATCGCCTCGAAAGTTTTAAAGAATATAAAACGGGTGAATTTGAAGAAGAACATAAAAACGGAGAACTAAAATTATACCCGGAAGCAGTGCTTGGTATTTTTCCCCAGGCAGGATCTTACCTGGTGCCGGATTATGAAACAATGATCGCCCACAATTCATATAGCGGTCTGGACGATTTCCTTCATACCCGTATGCGCAACGAAGACCGGAAATGGATCAGGGAGGAAAATAACTATCATGTTTTCCAGTCGGATGCTTCGCAGGAAGAGGCTTTGACAACCGTCAAAGAAGGGAAGTCTCTTGTAGTACAGGGGCCGCCCGGTACAGGAAAATCACAGTTGATCAGTAACCTGATCACCGATTTTGCTGCCCGGGGGAAAAAGGTATTGCTCGTTTGTCAGAAGAGAGCAGCCCTTGACGTAGTATACGACCGCCTGAAAACAAAAGGGATTGAACCATTCATCGGGCTTGTACATGATTTCAGAAACGATCGTACCCGGTTGTTCGAACAGATTGCTTCCCAGATCGGGAGAATAGAAGAGTATCAAAAGCAAAACAATGGGATGGATACGATCTACCTGGAGCGTACCTTTACCCAGGCTTCCCGCCAGATCAGGAACAGCCAGGAGGAGCTGGATAATTTCAAAACGGCTTTGTTCCAGACCGGAGATTTTGGGATCTCTGCCAAAGAACTGTATCTCACCTCGGATCCGAACGGAGCCAAAGTGGATCTGAAAGCATTTGCGTCTCAATTTGATCTGGAAACAAGCCACCATTTTGAGCGAAAGATCAACAGTTTCATGTTGTACGGGATCCGGTTTCTGAAACCTGAATACCCCTGGTATCACCGTGTCTCTTTTGCCGATTATTATCAGCGGGATCTGAATACAATTCTGGACGTATTGGAAAAGATCCCTTTGTATCAGAAACAATTGCAGGAGAGTGCTTCCAAAAAACTAAGCTCCTCGATCAAAGAATATTCCCTGGATTTTTTTCTGGAGCATCAGCAGCGGGCAGAGAAGATCAATTCTCTGATCAAAGAAGAAGACGATTATTTTTTGCTGCTGGAATTGCAGAAAGAGAAAACAGATAAGGACTGGCTGACGGAACGACGAAAAAAAGTACTGGACTGTTTTGACAAAACCTCTCCGGAGGTTTCACTTCCTTCCGAAAAGCTGGAGTTGTACAAAGGAAAGATAGAGAAGTACCGGAAGTCAAGAGGGAATTTTTTTACAGCGTTGGGCTGGAATCTTTTTTCCGGTGATCAAACGTTGCTGAAAAAAGTATTGACCGAAAATGGGCTTCCCTTTTCGCCGGAAGGAGCGGTAGCCCTGTCCAATAAAATTATGCTTCGGCAAAAACTGGAGAAAGAAAGAAAATCCATACTCAAGAAAGGCTGGACCCGTTCTTTTCCTGTCAGAATAGACCGGGAAGAACTTGAGACATGGTTTGACCATTATTTCAATATACTTGAAGTGAAAGAGATCGTTCAGAATTCGGAAGAGCTGAATCTGCTTACGATACATTCAGAAAATGATTACAAAGTCTTTTATGATAATTTTCATCTTCTGCCGATCCTGGCGGAAGATGTAACGGCCAATCGCCGGCAATGGGGAAGATATCTTTCTCCCCAGATGATCGGAGCTATTGTCCAAGGACAGGTGGCGATCCCTTTTTTACAGGAAGTTCTCCGGCGTGATTTTGACCAGCTGATAGAGTTTGACAAGCTGCAGGCTTCTTTATTGGGGTACGAAAAGCAGATCATGGAAGTGCTGATCGGTCATACCGGCAGCACTACAGAAGAAGAAAAAACAGCCTTGTTCAGGAATAGTATCCGTCTTCAGTGGCTGGAATACCTGGAAGAAAAATATCCTTCCCTTCTGATCGTTTCCAATCTCCGGATGGATCAGTCTGAAAGAGCGCTTCAGGAAGCCATTGTTGAAAAGATGAATGTAAGCAGGGATATTCTTCAGCTTCGGTTAAGGGAAGGAAGTTATAGAAAGGTCGAATACAACAGGCTTCAGAACAGAATTACTTACCGTGAATTATTTCATCAGGTGAGCAAAAAGAAGAAACTATGGCCGATAAGAAAACTGATCAGTGAATACCAGGAAGAGTTGCTGGAACTGATTCCTTGCTGGATGGCTTCTCCTGAATCTGTTTCGGCCTTATTTCCGCTAAGAGAAATATTTGACCTCGTTATTTTTGACGAGGCTTCTCAGTGCTTTGCAGAGCAAGGCTTACCTGCTATGTACCGGGGGCACCAGGTAGTGATTGCAGGAGATAGCAAACAGCTTAAACCGAGCGATCTTTATCAGACCAGATGGGAGGATGAAGAGGAAGACATCGCTGACCTGGAAATCGATTCATTACTTGACCTTAGCAGTAAATACCTTCCTTCTGTTCAACTGACAGGACACTACCGTAGTAAAAACCTGGATCTTATTGACTTTTCCAATCGTCATTTCTATCGTAATTCATTGCAGTTGATGCCTTATTTTTCAGAGATCAACAGCCCGGAACCTTCTATTCACTACATCCCGGTCAAAGGATTGTGGGAGCATAATACGAATCCTGAAGAAGCCTTGCAGGTAGCCACGCTGGCACTGGATCTCCTGGAAAAAAGGAAGGGAAAAAGTATCGGTATCGTCACGTTCAATTTCCGTCAGGCCCAGTTGATCACCGATCTTATCGATCGTTTGTCTACCGAAAAACAAGTACTGATCCCGGAAAGTTTTTTTGTAAAAAATATTGAAAACGTACAAGGAGATGAAAAGGATATTATTCTTTTTTCCATCGGATATGCTCCTGACCACCGCGGAAAATTTACGATGCAGTTTGGAAGCCTGAATCAGGAGGGAGGAGAAAACCGACTCAACGTAGCGGTCACAAGAGCCAGAGAGAAAATATACGTGGTAGCCAGCATTATGCCACAGCAGTTGCAGGTAGAAGAGAGTCTGCACGAAGGACCTCGTCTTCTGAAAAAATACCTGGAATATGCCTGGGAGGTATCCGAAGGTCTTTACAGGCCTTCTCCCCTGGAAGACGACCGGCAGAGCAGGGAATGGTATTTAAGTAAAAAGCTGATCCGGCAGAGGAAGGGAATGAATTATCAGTTTTGTGAAGAACTCCCTTTTGCAGACATTACAGTGAAAAACCATGAAAAATATTACGCCCTTATTTACACGGACGATCATTCGTATTTTAACGCACGTAACTCCAAGGAATTACATGCGTATAAACCGATGGAATTGAAAGAAAAAGGTTGGATGAGCAAACGATTTTTCAGTAGGCAATATTGGCTGAAACAAAATGGAGATCCTGACCTGATATAAAAATCCTGCCCGGGAAGAGGTTGTTTTGCAGGGAGAGACGGCAGAGAACCAAGACAGTTCAAGATAGTTACATAAATAACAAAAAGTGCTGATTCTTAATAAATTGCTTTTGCGTTATTTTTTTGTAGTTTAGTAAGATCAAGTATAACTTATAATCCATGCCCTAGCAGGTATGATTCTATATAAAATATGTCAAAATTAAAGAATATCATCAAGCAGCTTTCCGTAGCAGATTATTCTGCTGTTTTTGATTCCCTGATGGAAAGCAATGCTGAAAAATCAGCCTTGTTACTGAAGTTTATGCGGGAGAAACAACTTTCGGATAACAAGATCATGGACGAGCTGAACGTAAACAGCAATGCTTATTATACACTTCGCTCAAGGCTGAACCAGAAGATAGAGGAGCATTTGCTGCAGCAGATGGAAACCCCGCGGATCACGCTTCTGAAAAAAGTAGCCACCATCAATGAAATTATTTTTACCAAGAAAAAAGCAATTTCGATCGCGACCCTTAAGAAGCTGGAGAAAGAGCTGATGGACTATGATCTTTCAAGTGAATTGACCATCATCTATAAAAATCTTAAAAAACTGCACATCGGCACTCCGGATTACTTTAATTATTCCCAGCTATACAACAAACATGTGGCGTACATGCTTGCGGTAGATAAAGCAGAGGAACTGGTGGCACAGTATTTTCATCGCTATGGAGATTATCTTTTTACCAACGATGAAATCGAAAAGCAAGGGTTGTTTCTGCTGAAGCAAGAGATTGACAATGTAGGAAGCTTATACAAATCACATCGTTTGTATGTATACCAGAGCTGTGTCGATATTTTCCACCGGATATTTGTGGAAGAAGATATCAAGTCTTCGGAAGAGGCGGAGCCGATAGAATCCATCTTTGAAAAAGTACAGGGCATCTTTGATCTGTATTTTCTGGATGCTACTTATTATCACCTCAAACCGGTATTTGAATATCTTCGTTTCGAATACTATTATATGATCGATACGTATCGGAACAGTGAAAGCAACTATGAGAATGTAAACGAAGGAGTGGCTGCATTGCTTACGAACTATGGGCTTTATACTTTCCCTCCTCAGTTTCTGCTTACCAAACTGAATAAAAATATGGCAAGTGGAAACGAAAAGCTGCTGTATGAAGAAAGTAAAAAACTGTTTGAGGATTTTGAAGTAGATAAGAACAACATTCCTCAGCATGTGCTTTATACATTATACAGAGCTACCAGCTGCTATTACATGGGGAAATACGATGAGGCGGCCAGATGGATCAACAACATGCTCAACGAACAAAGTCTTAAAAAACTTCCCTACACATTGTTGGAAGTGAAGATCTTTATGGCATTGCAATATTGCCTGATGAAGGATTTTGATCTGTTCAATCAGCTTATGAATAGTATTCAACGTCAGGTGAGATTGTTAGGGAAAGAGAAATGTCAGCATATTATCATTTACTCAAAGATCTTCAAAGCTTCGATCAATCAAGTGAAAAAGGGAAAAGCAACGAAGATCAGCGGGCATGTGGCAAAATTGCTGAAGGTAAAACCAACCTACTATTCGCCTTTCAACTTCATCCGTTTGGATGAAGACTTTGTAAACAGGCTTTCACAAGGCTAGTCTAGGCTGATTTGAGATAGAAAAAATAATCTTTGGAGAACGGTGTTTTAAGGTAAAAACACCGGGTAATAAAAAAAACTCGTGGATCATTCCACGAGTTTTTTTTATTAGATCTTTTTAAGATTGTCCTGAGTGAGAGGTTTATTTAAATATTTCAAGACATACTTATTCTTTTTCGCTTTGTTCATATCCTGAGGATTGAGAGAAGAGGTAAGCATGACCACTTTACAATTATTTTTTACCACATCGGAAAGCTTTTCAAACTCATCCAGAAACTGGAATCCATCCATTAGAGGCATGTCGATGTCCAGGAAAATCACTTCCGGCAGATAGAGATCCAGAGGACCTTTCGCCAGTTTTTCAATATTTTTCAAGAATTCGATGGCGCCTTTGGCACCAGAATGTACAAATATGTTATCACAGATATCTGCTGCTTCGATCATTTTTTGATTAATCAGATTATCAATCTCATTATCATCGATTAACATTACATTGTGATATTTCTTAACTGCGACTGCCATTCCTTTAAATTTTCAAAAATTTCAAGCATAAAGATAAGAAACAATGGAAATATAACAAATATATTACACGTATTTTGTGCGATTTAAGAGGAATATAAATGTTGTATCTCTCCGTTTCTTTTAAAGATCAAATTTTATCCCCTGTGCCAGAGGTAATTGATTTCCAAAGTTAATAGTATTGGTTTGCCTTCTCATGTATATTTTCCAGGCATCTGACCCGGATTCCCGGCCACCGCCTGTTTCCTTTTCACCCCCGAAAGCCCCTCCGATCTCTGCTCCCGATGTTCCGATATTCACATTGGCAATTCCGCAATCAGAACCTTTATGTCCCATAAATAGTTCTGATTCAGATAATTTTGTGGTAAATACAGCCGAAGACAATCCTTGTTTTACACCATTTTGCAATGATATAGCTTCTTCTACTCCTCCTTTATATTGTATCAAGTACAATATAGGAGCAAAGGTCTCTTCCTGCACGGTATTGTATTCATTTCTTACTTCTACAATGGCCGGTTTTACATATAGTCCGTTTTCAAAATCCAGACCTTCCAGGATGGTTCCACCGGTGATGATTTTTCCTCCTTCGGCTTCCACTGCTTTCAGCGCATTCAAAAATCCTTCTACCGCTGCCCGGTCGATCAGCGGACCGATCAATGTCCCTTGCTCTAACGGATGTCCGATCGGAAGGTTTTCATAACTTGTTAACAATCGTTGTTTCACCTGCTCATATACCTTTTCATGTACGATCAGTCTTCTTGTGCTGGTACATCTTTGTCCGCAGGTTCCCACGGCACCAAAGACCACCGCTCTCAGGGCCAGGTCCAGGTCAGCATGCTCGGTGATGATTACTGCATTATTTCCTCCCAGTTCCAGCAGTGCCCGTCCGAGGCGGGCGCCTACAGCCGCTCCGACTTGTTTGCCCATTCTGACCGAACCGGTGGCGGAAATAAGAGGAAGGCGTGTATCATTTGCCATGCGTGCTCCGATGGAAGCATCTCCGATAATCACGGAAAATACCCCTTCCGGTACGTTGTTCTTTTCCAGTACTTCTTTCAGAATATGCTGACAGGCCAGCGCAGTAAGAGGTGTTTTCTCCGATGGTTTCCAGATGCATACATCTCCGCATACGGCTGCAAGCATTGCATTCCACGACCATACGGCTACCGGGAAATTAAAAGCAGAGATAATACCCACTGCGCCCAGCGGATGGTATTGCTCATACATACGGTGACTTGGCCGCTCGGAGTGCATGGTAAGTCCGTACAACTGCCGTGACAGTCCGGTGGCAAAATCGCAGATGTCGATCATTTCCTGTACTTCCCCTAATCCTTCCTGGAGGATTTTGCCCATTTCATAGGAGACCAGCATACCAAGGGCTTCCTTGTGTTTGCGCAATTGTTCGCCAATCTGGCGGACGATCTCGCCGCGCTGCGGGGCAGGGAGTATATGCCATTCTTCAAATGCTTTGAGGGAGGCGGTGACTACTTTCTCATATTCGGCTTCTCCTGCCATGGAAACGGAGGCGATCAGCTTTCCGTCAGCCGGACTGTATATTTCCCTGAAAGGGCCTGAAGGATTCTGACCGTTTTCCAGGCCGGTGCTCCAGGCAGGGTTCTGTTTGGCGATGCCCAAAGCGACAAGTGCTTCTGAAATGTTTCTCATAAGTACAATTTAAAAATTAGTCAATTAATTGTATCATTTGCTTTTATCTAACCTGATTTCCTTGGAAAAATTATAAAAATAGGCCTGTTTTTATGAATAATTTCCAATACAAATGGATTGTAAATTAAACTAAATTTGTATTTTTGCCCCCCTAACAACAGAAATAAATTTTAATATATGAACACTATTGCATATTTAATCCCGGTATTTGGTATAGTGGCATTGCTCTATACTTACCTGAAAGCATCCTGGGTAAACAAGCAGGAGGCAGGGAATGAAAGAATGACCGAAATAGCCAACTATATAGCAGATGGAGCTATGGCTTTTCTTAAAGCAGAGTATAAGATCCTGAGCTACTTTGGAGTGGTAATGGCCTTATTGCTGGGAGTACTTGGTGCTTCTAATGAAAACTCGCACTGGTCTATCGCCATTGCTTTTATCATTGGAGCAGTATTCAGTGCGCTGGCTGGCTTTATCGGAATGCGTATTGCCACGAAGGCAAATGTACGTACTGCCCAGGCGGCCCGTACCAGCCTTTCCAAAGCATTGAACGTATCGTTTGGCGGTGGTTCGGTCATGGGAATGGGAGTAGCAGGTCTTGCGGTGCTTGGTCTTGGAGGATTGTTTGTAATCCTTTATACGATTTTCAGCCCTACTTCTGTAAGCTCTCATGAAATGGAGCAGGTGATCGAGATCCTCACAGGATTTTCTCTTGGAGCAGAATCAATTGCTTTGTTTGCCCGTGTAGGGGGAGGTATTTATACAAAAGCAGCCGATGTAGGGGCTGACCTGGTAGGAAAAGTGGAAGCTGGTATTCCCGAAGACGATCCGAGAAACCCTGCTACGATTGCAGATAACGTGGGAGATAACGTAGGGGACGTGGCAGGAATGGGAGCCGACCTGTTTGGTTCTTATGTAGCGACGGTACTTGCTACCATGGTACTTGGCCGTGAAACTTCTTCTATCGATGATTTTGGCGGTTTTGCTCCTATCTTGCTTCCAATGATGATTGCAGGCGTAGGAATTATCTTATCAATGATCGGTACGTTGTTTGTGCGGATCGGAGAAGGTTCCGGATTGAATCCTGCCAAAGTACAGAATGCTCTGAACTTAGGAAACTATGGCTCTATCGTTCTTACGGCACTTGCCTCTGCAGGTCTGGTGTTCTGGTTACTACCTGATACAATGATCCTGAGAGGATATGAGTTTACCAATACAGGTGTTTTTGGAGCGATTATAGTTGGTCTTGCCGTTGGAACCCTGATGAGTATTGTTACAGAATATTACACGGCAATGGGCAAAGGTCCTGTGAACTCTATTATCCAGCAGTCTGCTACCGGACATGCTACTAATATTATCGGTGGTCTTTCAGTGGGAATGCAATCGACGATGATTCCAACCATTGTATTGGCAGCGGGGATCTTCGGTTCTTATAAATGTGCCGGTCTTTACGGAGTGGCTATTGCCGCAGCTGGTATGATGGCGACTACAGCCATGCAGTTAGCGATTGATGCATTCGGCCCGATCGCTGATAATGCAGGTGGTATTGCTGAGATGAGTGAACTTCCGGCGGAGGTACGTGAAAAAACAGATATCCTGGATGCAGTAGGAAATACGACCGCTGCTACCGGAAAAGGTTTTGCGATCGCTTCAGCAGCGCTTACAGCGTTGGCTTTGTTTGCTGCTTTCGTAGGGATAGCGGGTATTGATGGAATTGATATTTATAAAGCAGACGTGCTTGCAGCACTGTTTATCGGTGGTATGATCCCGTTCATTTTCTCTTCTCTGGCGATTGCTGCTGTAGGAAGAGCAGCCATGTCGATGGTGGAAGAAGTAAGACGTCAGTTCCGTGAAATTCCAGGTATTATGGAAGGAAAAGGAAAACCGGAATATGAGAAATGCGTGGCCATTTCTACTCAAGCTTCCCTTCGTGAAATGTTGCTTCCGGGAGCTATTGCGATTCTGGCTCCGCTGGTGATAGGATTCCTTTTCGGTGCTGAACCTTTGGGAGGAATGCTGGCTGGAGCTACCGTATCCGGTGTGTTAATGGGAATGTTCCAGAACAATGCCGGTGGTGCCTGGGACAATGCAAAAAAATCTTTTGAAAAAGGAGTGGAGATTATTGTGAACGGTAAAAAAGAAATTTTCTATAAAAAGTCTGAACCGCATAAAGCTTCTGTGACAGGAGATACGGTAGGCGATCCGTTCAAAGATACTTCCGGGCCTTCGATGAATATCCTTATTAAACTGATGTCTATCGTGGCATTGGTAATTGCTCCTACATTGTCTAACATGAAGTGTGACAAAGAAGAAGCAGCGGTAAAAGAAGAGGTGAAAGTGGTTTCGTCGGTAACACAGACTACAATTCCTTCGGATAAAACGATCGCTTACTAGAGCTGTCTTAAAAAATAACAAAAAAGCGCTGAGATTTTCTCAGCGCTTTTTTTGTGTCGTTTCTGGAAAATGAACAAGACCCTTTTTAATCCCGAACGAGATCTATTCCTTTATTGTATAAGGGCTGCAGCATCCTGGTCCAGATACCAGTACAAATGACCGTTTTCAGGATTGATATAGGAGGCCGGATATTTTTTCCAGTCTTTTTGCTTTTTCAGAATTTCCTGGATCTTTTCAGCTTTGTTTTTCCCGGTTACAAGAAAAGCGATGTTCAGGGCATTATTGGCTACTTTGCCTGTCAGCGTGACACGTTTTTGTCCAGAAGAAGGATGAGTGGCTACAGCACAGATCTTATCAGAGGCTAATAATTCCATCTCATGAGGGAAAATGGAAAGGGTGTGTCCGTCATCGCCCATCCCGAGCATGATAAGATCGAAGACCGGGAGAGTATTTTCCTGTGGGAGAATGCGGGTGATTTCCAGGGAATACCTTTTGGCTTCTTCTTCGGGATCATTTTCTCCTAGTACCCGGTGAACATTTTTTTCCGGGAGGTCTATTTTGGAAAGTAATTGTTCCCGGGTCATTTTGTAATTGCTATCGTCATGATCCGGTGCTACACAGCGTTCGTCACCCCAGAACAAATGAACCTTTTTCCAGTCGATGGCTGATTGGTAAGGAGCTTCTGCTAATAAAGCAAACAATAGTTTAGGAGTACTGCCTCCGGAAAGTGCAATAAAAACAGGCCCATCCTTTTTCCGGATCAGATCGGTTAAATAATCGGCAAAGCCAGTGGCTACTGCGGTGCTGTCTTGGTAGGTTTTTAATTCCATGTTGTATGATGTATAAGCGAAAAACCAAATCCCCGAATGCTTCCGGAATTTGGTTTTTCTGTTTTGTAAGTTATTGTCTACAGTTCGCAGTACAAGCCATCGTTACTAAGATTCCGGCAGGGATTTCTCCAGCTAAAATTAGGACCTTCTGAACTCATAAGGGTTTCCATAGGTTCCGGCCCCCAGGTTCCGGCAGGATAGCCGTATACTTTAAGATCCTTATTCTGTTCCCACTCCTGGAGGATTGGGTCGATGAATTCCCAGGCAGATTCCACAGCGTCTCCACGGGCGTATAAGGTTGAATCACCCTGTACACAGTCCAGTATCAGACGCTCATAGGCTCCCGGTACATAGGCATTGGTCAGGTCGGAATAATGGAAATCCATATTGACTGTATCTACTTTGAATCCGGCGCCCGGCACCTTCATCCCGAACTTCAGTAAAATTCCTTCGTCCGGCTGGATCCGGATGATGAGTTGGTTATTGGAACTCTGCATATGCTCGTTGTAAGCAAACAAGTGGTGCGGAGTATTTTTAAAGGTGATGACTACTTCGGTCACGCGGGTAGGAAGTTTTTTACCGGTGCGGATGAAGAAAGGAACACCGGCCCATCTCCAGTTGTCAATAAAGAGCTTCATGGCCACAAAGGTTTCAGTTCTGGAGTCTTTCGGAACTCCTTCTTCCTCACGGTATCCATTTACTTCTTCACCTTTAATGGTAGACGCAGTATATTGACCGCGGATCACATTGTTGGCAATATCTTCTTTGGTC
>CAYTGJ010000112.1:13130-15019 GCA_964437245.1 uncultured Chitinophagaceae bacterium | reverse complement strand
GAGCATGATTAGTCCGACAATGGCAAATATACTGAGCATTTCCATTGATAAGGCCAACGCCAGGAACGCTCCGATCAGCGCCACCGGGATGGAAAACATTACCACCAGTGGATAAATCGTACTTTCGTACAGCGCTACCATGATCAGGTATACCAACAGGAATCCTATCAGCATGGCTACCCCAAGACTTCCAAAAGCATCTTTCTGCTGTTGTGCCTGTCCCTGGTAATCTACAATGATCCCTTCCGGGAAAGTGGCTTTTTTCTCGGCTTCCTGTATCTCATCGATCACCGTTCCGACAGGTCTGCCGGCAGTAAATGCCGTGACCTTTATACTGTTCAGACGATCGGACCGCTCCAGCACCGACTGCCCAAGGATCTGCTCTACCACAGCAATGTCCCCCAAACGGATATTGGCATTTTTCGAATTACGGATCCTCATCTCACGAACACTTTCAATATCTCTACGGTCCCCTAAGTCAGAAATGACGTTGATCGCATACTCCTCTCCTTTATCAGTATACTTCATCTGGTCATTTCCCCGGAAAGAAGTCTGAAGAGCCATTCCGATCTCCGGGATACTAAGTCCGACCATATTCATCTTATCGCGGTCGATTTTCACTTCGATCTCATTCTGTGGATTTTTGGTACTGAACTCCACATAGTCTGTACCGGGTGTTTTTTCCACGATCTCTTTCAGGATCTTGGCACTCTCCCATATCTTATCCATGTCCGTACCTTTTACAGCGATCTGGATCGGGGCATCGCTGCTACCGGTAATACCGGTCGGCTTGATCGTTACCTTCACTCCTGGGATCCGGGAGATCTCATTACGCACCAGCTCTCCAAATTCATCCCCGGAGATCGTACGCTCGTTCTTATCGACCAACTGTACTGCGATCTCGGCGATGTTGCTGGTAGAAGTATTTCCTGACAAGGCATTCCCGGATTGAGTTCCCACGTTCGAAAATACTTTTTCCACTTCCGGATGATTCATCACCATTTGTTCCGCTTCAAATACCATTTTATTGGTCTTATACAAAGGAGTACCCGGTTCCATTTCCAGGGAAATGTTCAATTCTCCCCGGTCGGAAGGACTCACAAAAGCCGTTCCGATAAAGCCGGCAGGAATCAGTGCAAAAGAACCTACGAACAAGAGGACAATTCCCCCCAGGATATATTTTTTATTTGTCAGCGACCAGCGTAAAATATTTCCGTAGGTCTCTTTCAGATCGTCGAGTATTTTTTCAAACCCTAGAAAAAACCTTCCGAAGAAAGTTTCTTTGGATAAATGCACCAGGCTGGCAAAACGGGAAGCCAGCAACGGAGTCAGCGTAAACGATACCACGAGGCTCATCAACGTAGAGAATACAACGACCAGGGAAAATTCTCTTAAGATATTTCCGATCATTCCGCCACTCAGAGCCATCGGAACAAACACCACCACGTCGACCAGGGTAATTGCCACGGCTGTAAACCCGATCTCGCTACGGCCTTCTATCGAAGCGGTCAAACGGTCTTTGCCCATTTCCATGTGACGGAAAATATTTTCCAGGATCACAATACTATCGTCCACCAGGATCCCTACTACAAGGGAAAGTGCCATCAGGGTCATCAGGTTCAGAGAGAATCCAAACGCATACATCAGGATGAAAGTAGGAATCATGGCCGAAGGCAACGCAACCAGTACAAAAAGAGAACTTCGCAGGCTATGCAGGAACAACACCATCACCAGTGCCACAATAATAACAGCCAGCATAAGATCGTGCATCACGGCATCGGCAGAAGCCAGGGTATAAACGGACTGGTCAATGGCAATCTCAAAATCCAATCCTTTGGAAGCGTAGAGCTTCTTGAGGTCTTCCATTTTGTTTTTCACCAGCTCACTTA
>CAYTGJ010000112.1:0-13120 GCA_964437245.1 uncultured Chitinophagaceae bacterium | reverse complement strand
GCTCACTTACTTTTACCGAGTTGGCATCCGCCTGTTTAACGATCTCGATCCCGATCCCCGGTTTTCCGTTGATCCTGTTTACCGTTTTGTACTCTGCCTGTGCATCGGTCACCGTCGCCAGGTCACTGAGCAATATACGTCCGCCTTCCTTATTCTGTAAAATGATCAGGTTCCTCAGATCCTCCACAGTCCTGAATTTTTCATCCAGGCGAATGGAGAACCGGGCATTGTCATTCTCAACATTTCCGGCGGGATACGAGACATTGGTATTGGCGATTGCCTGGTAGATCTCTGTCGGAGTGATCTTATATACTTCCAGTTTATTTTTATCAAAATTGACCTGGATCTCCCGTTGGTTTCCCCCGATCAGGTTGACACTTCCTACTCCGTCCACGTTTGACAGGATCGGCTTTATCTGCTGGTCTACAAGGTCGTACAATTCTGTGGGACCTACTTTGGCCGAAGCACTGATACGCAATACCGGCAGTTCTTCGGAATTGAACCTGTTTACGACAGGGTCATCGGCATCGTCCGGAAGCAGTGATTTCATCTGATTGATTCTTCTCTCGGCATCCTGCTGAGCGGTGATGGTATTGATACCGGATTTCAACTGAATGATCACCACCGATACACCTTCCATCGAAGTAGAGTTCACATGATCCACCCCCTCAATAGAAGCAACGGCATCTTCGATCGGCCTGGTAATACTGCTTTGCACTTCATCGGCCGAAGCTCCCCGGTAAGTGGTCGAAACCGACAATACATTGGCCTCAAACTTAGGTAAGAGGTTATAATTAAGACTCTCATAACTGATGAATCCGAACAGGATCAGCGTAAAGAAAATTACGATGATCAGCAAGGGTCTTTTGATCGATAATTCGGTTATGGACATAGCTTTTTTATTTAGTGTTGATTACTTCTATAATACTATTGGCGGATATATTGATCTGTCCGCTGGTCACTACCTGTTCTCCTTCTTTCAGTCCATCCAATACTTCAATATTTTCTCCCAGATCCCGGCCCAGCACTACTTTCCTGGTCACCGCCTTATTCCCTTCGACTAGATACACATATGGATTTTTAAGGCCTTCCACCAATGAGAGCTTCGGCACCTGCAAAGCACTGGCTGAATTGGCGACTTCAAAGTCGACCAGGATAAAGGTCCCTCCTTTTAAGGAAACGCGGCTATCGTTCTCTACCGTGATCCCGACTTCGTAATTGTGGCTTTCGTCTCCGTTGGGACTGATATAACGGATCGTTCCATTGAAGACCTTGTCAGGATAGATTTCTGTGTGAATCTTTACTGGCATTCCTTTTTTCAGACTGTATACATTTTTTTCGCTGACCATCACAAACGACTGAAGCCTGGAAATATCCACTACCGTAGCGATCGCTGTTCCTATATTGACAAACTCACCGGCTTCCACATTTTTCTTGGTGATGGTTCCCCGGATCGGTGCTACTATATTCCCGTCTGCGATCTGCTGTTTGATAAGGGCTACCTGTGTTTTGGCATTTTCATAATTGAACCGGGCATTGTTATAATCCACTTCAGTGGCTGCCTTCCCTTCATACAAGTCTTTCATACGCTTATAATCCACTTCATTCTTATCCAGTTGAAGTTGTGCCGTTTCAAGGTTCACATACTTAACGCCGTTGTCGACGGCTCCTAACACCTGACCTTTCGTCACTTCTGTTCCCAGTTCGATATTCAGGTATTGAAGTTTCCCGGAAGAATTGATGCTGATGTTAGCGGTGTTATACGGCTCTACAATAGCCGGTACTGAAAATTTGCCGGATACCTGTCCTACAAATGCATTGATAGTAGTCACCGGCACCGAAACAGAAGAACGGTCTACCACTTTGTTCTGTTCATTAAGAGTCTGCTTATTACTGAAGAGTCTCACTCCGATAAGTGCTCCCACTCCCACGACGATCAGGATTATTATAAGTTTATTTTTCATATATTTTTCTAATAATATTGAGTTATAGTTGACTTGCAAATTGTTTAA
Source organism: uncultured Chitinophagaceae bacterium (assembly GCA_964437245.1). Classification (GTDB taxonomy): domain Bacteria; phylum Bacteroidota; class Bacteroidia; order Cytophagales; family Cytophagaceae; genus JANYCO01. Next base: position 11,108 of record CAYTGJ010000112.1, on the reverse strand, counting down.
TGGTTCCCTTTGAACGCTCCAGATCAATACGGGCAATCAGGTAGTTCAACAGAGAGTTAATATAATTTGACTGCGCTTCTTTATAGGCGTAATCGGCATTTAAAAAATCTGAAAGAGAAGTTGCTCCTTTCTGATATTGTAAGTTCGTATCATCAAATACATCCCGGGCAAGCTCGAGGTTGTTTTTATTGGACTGCACATTATTGTATGAATTCATCAACTGGGTATTGGCATTTTCCAACTGCAGCTTATAGGCCTGCGCATTGATTATTAAATTCTGACGTGTATTTTTCAGGTTCAGTTCACTTTGTTTTACCTGGCTGTATCTTTTAAAACTGCTGAAGATAGGAACATTCAATCTGAGTCCGATCGAAGAATAATCGTACAGCCGGTCGTACGACCTGATAAACTCATTTCCGAAAGCATTCGCACCATATTTGGCATAGGCAGACAAAGTAGGCATGGAAGCCGCCCGCTTTCGTTTAAGATCGATCTCCTGCAGCCTGATGTTGGTTTCGATGATTTTATAATCCGACTTATTCTTAATATTGAAATCTTCTCCGGAAGGAACCGTGATCTCCTGCCGGTAATTGATCGAATCCACGATCGCAAGGTCTTTGTCCAGTTCTATTCCCATCGCATTTTTCAGACGGTTCATCGAAAGTGCATAGTTCGTTTCCGCTACTTTTTTCTGCGAAAGAATATTATTAAAATTCACCTGAACTCTATTGAGCGTCACCCGGGTGATCACTCCTTTTTCGTACTGTAATTTCTGCATCACAAGCAGGTCTGAAAACTTCTTTTCATTCTCCGAAAGCAACCTTAATTGTTCTTTATAGATCAGTACCTGGTAGTATGCTGCTGCCGTACTATAAATCATATCTTCATCGTTGCGCTGTTTATTCAGTATGGCCAGCTGTATATTGGGTTTATTGGCCCTGATCCCTTCGATGATGGTTTGATCATAGATCACCTGGTCGGCCTGCAGGTTCAGCGTAGTAGCATAACGGTTACCAAACTGAACGGCGACATCCTCTGGTCCGAACGTTCCTGCCGGAATCACTGTTACGGGACGTTTAACGTTGTCGTCCAGTGCTCCTGTCATGTTGATCTGAGGCAGATACCCTGCCATCCCTTCCATCTTCTGTCGTTCGGCCAGCTCAATCTGGTTATTATAGAGGACGTTGCTGGGATTTTTTCCCAGGGTATACTCAATACATTCCTTCAATGACATCGGCTGAGCTTTTTGCTGGGCTTTTAATTCTCCCGAACCTGTCCAAAAACAGGCAGCCCCGAACAACAGGAGAATCGTTTGTTTATTGATGTTCATATATTTTTAATTGTTATAAACTTTATTGAGTGACAAAATATCCTTTCCGGAAAAGAGATCATTTATTCAGCTTTTTCCATTTCTTATGTAGTTCAGGCAATTCGCCCTGTAGAAATTCCATGAAACTAATAACCTTTTCCAGATTGGAATTAAATTCTTTGGTATTCTTCGGTCTTTGTTCCAGGATCTCTTTCATCAACTGGCTTACGTGAAGCATTTCTGTGAATTTCTTACCAAAATCATTTTCCCATTGAGTGATCCTGCTTCTGAAATAACGTTTACGGTCCCCCGGCTTGGTAATGTATTCGATTCTTTCGATGAGCATCAGACCATTTAACGCATTACTGGCAGCACTTTTACTGATCTGCAGCGTAGTATAAATCTCCTCAAAGGTTAGCTCCGTTACATCACTTACTAATAGCAATGCCATGATACGTGCCGGGACCGGTGCAGAGCCACCTTTTTCACCGTACACTCCCATTCTTTCTATAAGCTCTTTTTGTTTGGGTGTTAATTTTATTCCTTTCATAACAGGACAAATATAAATGGTTTTTTTGGTTCTTTTGTTACAGAACTAAAAAAATCAAATGGTATTATGATGGTTTTTATTACATAATTTTTCATCTGTTCACTTAAATAAAAGAATAGCCATAAATAATATAACTAATCCAACAAACTATAATTATCTCCTTCTATCCGTTTTAAGGGAAGTCGTTTTCGAAGCTTTTTTATTTTAGAAAAGGATCTTTTTTTTAGTACGTCAACTATTTAATGACTTAACATTAAACAATGAATAGTCGTCAGGAAACAAAACACGGATACAACCCTGACTTTCTCAACATCGCCGTTCACTGAATGCTGTATTAAACAGCTCTCTGCGCATATCCATATAAAGGTTGATTTTTTTTCCATTCAGGAATGCTCTTTCAGACGAAGTAAGTCACTGATCTTTCAAAGTTTATTCTACTATGATCGTAGCTGCAACACTGTAGGGACGTGTATTGTAAAGAGATATTCCTTAAAAAAGTTTGCGCTTTCAACAGATGTTTTTTAATTTAAACCTTTAGCATTACCTAAATAGTTTATCATGGAATTGATTTTTGCTACTATTGCAGCCTTATTACCAATTATAAATCCCTTCAGTACAGCTCCTATGTTTTTGTCTCTGACGGACGGATATCCACTTGCAGAACGTAATGCCCAGGCCAGACGGGGCGTGTTTTACATGTCCTGTATCCTTCTTGTTTCGCTGGTAGGTGGTTCTTTTATCATGAGTTTCTTCGGCCTTTCTTTGCCGGGAATGCGAATTGCCGGAGGGATCCTGGTATCAGGCGTAGGAATGAAGATGTTACGCCCTAAAGACGATTTTGACCATACCGAACAAGAAGCAAAAGAAGCAGAAGTAAAAAAAGATATTTCCTTTACTCCTCTTGCTATGCCAAGTCTGAGCGGTCCCGGATCGATCTCTGTTGTGATAGGAATGAGTTCACTGGCCCTTGACATTACTGACTATCTTTATATTGCCATCGGAATCCTGGTGGTATCTGCACTGGTATTCATTATCTTACGTTCTGCTACCAATCTGGTAAAATTTTTAGGAGTCAATGGTTTACACGCTATGACCAAGATCATGGGATTCCTGATCCTGTGCGTGGGGATCCAATTCATCATCCACGGTATCATGGATATTCTTACAGGAGAAGAGATGGCTAATTTTCTTCGGAAAGTGATTGCCGATCCTGCTCATTAAAAAAGACGGCAGCAAAAAACAATAAGCAGCATACAGAATTCCTTCCAGAGAATGAGACAAGGCAATTCATCCTCTCTTTCGAAACAGGCCTGTTTTGGAAGACGAAATGTGAGTGTTCTGTAATAATTTCTAAACTGAATGAACTATGAACAAAAATTTCAAGCCCCAAAACTATAATTCTGTTTCTCCTTATTTTATAGTAGAAAACGCTCAACGCTGGGCCGACCTTCTGGTTAACATTTTTGATGCAACAGAACTCAGCGCTTATAAAAAAGAAGACGGCAGCATCATGCATCTGGAATTACAGATAGACGACTCTGTAATCATGCTTTCCCAGGCTACCTCTGAATATCCTGCGAATCAATTTATGATCCATGTATACGTTCCGGATGCCAGCGCCACCTACACAAAAGCAATAGAATACGGTTGTGAAGAAATACAGAAACCCGAGCAGAAAAATGATCCCGACCTGCGAGGCATGTTCCGGGATTTTGCAGGACATACCTGGGCCGTAGGAACATTAACCGGAAAGTAACAAGGATTATCCGGCAAGGCTTACTGAATACTGATCCTTTTGGTATATATGAAAGCTCCCTGCGTCACTTTGAGCTGGTATATTCCTGATGACAGTCCTTCGGTGACAACCTGGTTCGTTTCCGCTTGCAGCGTACCTTCCTGTACCACTTTCCCGAGGCTGCTGGTCAGCACATAAGAGGCAGACTGTGTACCTGGCAGGTCAACATTAAAACCTGTAGAAGCAGGCTGAGGATAGACGTTCACATCCGCCTGGACTGTAGTAGCTGACCTGCTGGAACTGACCGAACAATCTACTCCCGAATACGAATTTTCACATACCGTTCTCCAGGCTACGTCCTGCATTATTTCAGCTACCTCCTCAGAAATATTCAGCCATGAATCACCCCATTCATCAAGGAGAGAATGGCTCAACCCCAGCGGAGATTCCTTGTATATGCAGGCATACATCACGCAGGCAACGAAATAATTCCCGGTCAGTGTCAGGTGAATATCATCCTCAAACAATTCTCTGAAAGACGTGAACCCGGGTACATTTCCCAGGTCAATTTCCTGACTCAGGTTGTAAAAAGCTTGTCCGGCAGGTACCATATAGACGTCTTCATAGTCTTGTAAAACACGTACACTGTCCACAATCTTTGCCCATTTCGGGAAATCATTCAGAAGCCTGGGCTGCCATAGCAAAGATGCATCGGCATCGTACGGACAGGGGCCGTCTTCTCCCTCCGTTTCCAGTCCTGTATTGATACAATGCCAGGTCTCATAGATATAATAGCGTATATCAGGACGGTCTTCCCGCGCATATGTTAAAAAATCATTTGCGATCTTATAAGTCTCACTCCAGGCCGTATGGTTCAGCAAAGGTACTGCCTCGGTCACGATCATGACATCATAATTCCCGGTGGGCAATGCTGTTGTGTACGGTACTCCCTGAGCACTGTTAGGATTCTCGAAATTATATTTCAGAGGAGAACCTATAATGATCTGAGCATTGTAAGCACTTTCTTTCTCTCCCGATTGTGCCAGGAGATGTACCATCCGGGGCATTGAAAAATTAACAAGACTATGTCCTACAAAATAGTAAGAAGCTTCCTGTATTTCCTGTGCTCTCAACAAGGATCCGGACATAATAAAAAGAAGGGTAAAAATTAGTTTTGATACATTCATACTATAAAAATTGATATGGTAAACAGTTATTAATCCGAAAAGTACCTGAATAGTAACCAGTTTGTAGACTTTTATCAAAATAAACTGATCACTTCGGCTTGTTCTCTTTTCTGCGTTTTGAAATAATCTGCCAAATTAATTCGCTACTGGTCTAATGGACCTTTGGCTGAGGTCAAACAATATTTACATCCGGTTTTTACTAAGATTGTACCCTGGTAAAACCCTTTTCCCTGGCAAACTTTTGCATCACGCAGATAACTTGTAAAACGAATACAACCATCTACATTATAGCGCTATAAAAAACAGTAAAATATTGCTATAAACACAAAAAAAAGATATAAGACGGAATTAATACGTCATAAAAAAGTAAAACAAACCATTCTTTCACGGTTCCCATTCCTTACTTTTTTTCAACAATCCGCACAGAATCTAAGAATACTATTTAGTTTATAAAGTATAGTTATTACAATCTCTTTAAAATCAACTATTTAAACTTATGCTAAAAAAATTACTTCTGGTAACGCTCTCTGTTATTGCGCTGTCAGCAAATGCCCAGAAAATAGTCGGCTATCTTCCCAGTTACCGGGATCCCAGTGACACCTATATTCAGTATTCAAAAGTAAACACCATTGTTTATGCTTTTATAAACCCCAATGCCACCGGGAATCTTATCACGACCACCGGACATGGAAGTGCCTGGGATTTCGACCTGGGTCATTTTCAAACAGTCAAGAACAACTGTGCAACCTATGGAGTAGACCTGGCCATCTCCCTTGGAGGAGCCGATGTAGGAGAATTACGTTCCAACAGGCTCAATGCTATTTCCGGAAATGCCACCTACAGAGCTACCCTTGTCAACGAGCTGGTACAATTTGCGATCACTCACAATCTGAAAGGGATCGATGTAGACTGGGAATTTCCAAAAACCACTACCGCCCAGGATAACCATGAACTACTGCTGGCTGCCCTGAGAAATGCCATCAACAACTCTTCCAATCCTAGCATCCGGCTTGGAGTAGCTGTAGGAGGAGAATATTCAGGAACCATCAACCATCTTAACTATTTTAACAATACAGCAGTCCAATACGTGGACGATTTCCACCTGATGACCTATGATTTTCCTGATTCCTACCATGATAATCATGCGTCACTGACCGATGCCCAGAATTCCTTCAATGCATGGCATAGTGCAAAAGGAGTTCCTAAAAGTAAAATGTACCTGGGGGTTCCCTTCTATGGCAGAAATGCCAGCCGTAGCACCGAAAGCGAGTACATTACTTTTTCGGCAGGTGCCGCCAGTTATAATGTAGACTATTATAATACTTACTACTACAATGGTAAAAGCACTCTTGAAACGAAAACCGAGTGGGTAATGGAACAAGGAGGTCAGGGAATTATGATCTGGGATCTTGGCCAGGACAGAACAGATGCCTATTCCTTACTGGGAGCCATTCATGATAAAATGATCTCTTTATGTGCCTCTCCTCAACCTGACCTGGGACCGAATGCGTTGCTATGTTCCGGAGCGACTCTGATCCTTAATTCCGGCCAGAATCCTTTTACAGGAAGAACATTTACGTGGAAAAGAAACGGCTCTGTGGTCGTAAACAATTCTCTTTCTGCCAATACTTATTCCATCACACAGGATGGTACTTATACCGTAGAGATCACACAGGACGGCTGTACCAGAACGGATGAAATTGAGGTCACGGCCTCTTCCGGTACAGCACTTACTACTGTCGGCGCCACCCGTTGCGGACCTGGTTCTGTGTCCCTTCAGGTTACGTCTACCGGAGGTACGTACGACTGGTACAGCACTCCTTTCGGGGGTGCCAAATTATATACCGGACCGACTTATACGTTCAACGCTGCTAACAGCGGGATCTTTTATGTAGAAGACAATACTACCTCCGGCAGCTATACCGCCGGAAGAGCATCGATCAACACGGGGGACGCATGGAATGAGAGTGGTTACGAAGCCTCCAACAATTTGCCAAGGTTTGCTCACAAGATCGTTGTAAGTCAGCCGATCGTGATCCAGAGCCTGAAAGTCTGGAAATCAACCGATGCAATCAGCAATGTCAGAATAATGGCGGTACGTGCTTTTGACGGAACTACAGTAGAAACACAAAGCAGCCCGGTTACCCTTCCTTCCGGAAATGGGCCTCATACGATCACCCCTTCTCTATCTCTTGCTCCCGGAACGTATTATATCGGGATCTATGCAGCAGCACCTGGCGGACCAGGCAACGATGGAATATGGCTGGAACCGAACAGCAGCCAGACCAGCAGCGCAGCAGGAGTATTTTCCATGGAAGGGCAGGTATATGCCAATTACGGAACCGGATTCAACGCTCCGCAAACAATAGTCCACTACGGTCAGTTATTCGACTGGATCATCACCAAACCTACCTGCGGAAGAGCCTCTGTGGCTGTCACCATCAATGATGCCGCTAATCCTGCGATCTCTGTAACAGCCTCCAACGCTATTTGCCAGGGATCGAACGGAACGATCACTATTTTAAACAGCGAGAATGGTGTAAGCTACCAACCGTATATTGGCGCAACTAGTGCCGGCACAGCACAAACCGGCAACGGAAGTAACCTCGTGCTGACCGTCAATTCGGCCAGCCTGGCGCTCGGAAACAATACGATCACGATCAAAGCAACCAAAACCGGATGTGGCACCGTGGATCTGTCTACTACTCCTGTGATCCAGGTAAATACCGGCACTCCTCTTTCTACTACGGGAGCCACCCGTTGCGGACCCGGTCCGGTATCCCTGCAGGTTACCTCTACCGGAGCAACCTATTCCTGGTATTCTGCTGCCACAGGCGGGACCTCATTACACACAGGATCTACCTACAGCTTCAATGCCACGAACAGCGGTACGTACTATGTGGAAGGTACTTCTACCGTCACCAACTATAATGGTGGGAAAACAGCGATCGATGCTCCCAGTGCCTGGAATGAAAGCGGATATGAAGTATCCAACAGCCTGCCGCGATTCGCTCAGAAGCTAACGGTGACACAAGCCATCGTGCTTAAAAGCGTAAAAGTATGGACCTCCGCAAACGCTATCAACAATGTTAAGATCATGGTGATAAAAGCTTCTGACGGCACCAGCCCTGAAACCGAAAGCACACCGGTAAATCTTCCGGCAGGAGGCGGTCCGCATACCATCAATGCTGATCTCCAGCTAAACCCTGGCACTTATTATGTGGGCGTTTATGCAGCCGTTCCGGGCGGAACAGATAATGACGGAATATGGCTGGAATCCAGTACCAGTCATGCAAGCAATGTAGCCGGAGTATTCAGCATTGAAGCACAATGTTATGCCAACTATGGTTCAGGATTCAACGCTCCGCAAACACTTCATCATTACGGCCAGCTATTTGACTGGGAAATTACCAATTATGCAGCTCCTTCCTGCGGAAGAACTCCTGTTACTGTAACCATCAACAGCAACGCCAATACAGGCCTTACTGTAAGTAGCGTAAGCCCTGTCTGTGTGGACATCAACGGAAGTGTTACGGTTCAGAACAGTGAAACAGGAGTATCGTATCAGCCTTATATCGGAGCGACCAGTGCAGGAACTGCTCTCACCGGTACCGGAAGCAATCTAGTGTTAACGGTCACTGCAGCCAGTATGGCTACAGGCAATAATACCATCACTGTAAAAGCGACTAAAACAGGTTGTACAACTGTGGATCTTGCTACCACCGCCAACATTCAGGTAAACGCCAAAACAGCCTCTCCGATCACGTTCGAAAATGTTATCAAGACATACGGAGACGGGACATTCTCTTTATCGGCAAGTTCTGCTTCGGCCGGTGCCTTTACCTATAGCTTTGTAAGCAGTACCCCTGCTTCAATCCTCACAGTGGCCAGCAACGGTCTTGTGACCATAAACGGTGCAGGCACTGCGGTAGTACAGGTGAACCAGGCTACTGCTGGCTGTTATACTTCCAACAGTACAACCGCCAACATTACAGTAAATAAAGCAACCCGTACCGTAAGCATTACTTCCGGAAGCAATGCTTCGATAAACAATCCGTTCAACCTTACCTACACGACCAGCCCTGCAGGTGGTACCGCTACCTGGTCACACACCAACGGAACAGGTTCTGCTACCTTGAGCGGTTCTGTACTGACTCCTGTCAGTGAAGGAACTGTAACGGTTCAGGTAGCCATTGCCGAAGATGCTAATTACAATGCTGCAACAGATAGTAAAACGATCAATGTCCTGCTGACACAAACCAATCAGCCGGGGACTTTCACTACGTACAGCGATGAAGTAACACAAGGGCAGAACGGTGTAGTTTATACAATCCCTAACGTGACCGGTACTACGTATACCTGGACCTACTCCGGTGACGGAGCCACGATCTCCGGTACAGGCAACAGTATCCTGATCGATTTCTCTGCGACGGCTACTTCCGGTACATTAAGTGTCATAGCAGACGACGGATCGGGACCAAGTATCCCAAGAACACTTGATATTAACGTAGTCCCTCCTACCCCTACTTCTGTATGGGCTTCTGCAGAGACTCAAACGGCATTTAAAATATACCCGAATCCATTTGAGACCTCTTCGCAAATCTATTTCCAGCTATCCTCCGGAATGTCTGTTCAACTGGAAGTATACGATGCACAAGGACAGAAAATAAAAACCCTTTTAAATGGAGAAACTCTTTCGGCCGGAGAGTATACACTACCGCTGTCTGATCTTCCTCAGGGAATTTATATGGTCAAACTACAGACAGGAAGCCGCACCAGCAGTATCAAAGCGATCAGACCATAACAGCGGAAGCTGACGTAACATTTTATAATTCAAAAGCTCTTCGTACAGGTATACGAAGAGCTTTTTTTATAGACAAATTCACCTAAAGCCAGGCATCAAATAAAAATTGTTCACGGTACTGTATCCGGGGATAGAGTAGTATATTACAATACTCTTATCATTCCTCCAGGAAACATTACTTGTTTTTTCGTCCCGGAATTTCGGTTGAAATTGTATACCGTAGCAAAAAGAATGGCTGGCTGTATGAAAGGATATTATTCATTTTATAAAACTTTTTTCGCCTAAGTACAGTTTATATACCAATATCGCTGATTGACTTCTCTTTACGAAAATGGCTATCCCCGTTTCTTTGTACCACTTCACTGGTCATTACAACCTTTAAACCGGTTCAAATACATAGAAACTAAGGTATTATGCTTATTTTTTTCGTATTATAGCGGGTGAAATTTTGTAAGGTGCTATCCTCACAATTGCGTCCCCTGCCGGGATGCTTTTTGAAGATAATTGTTTGAATTTTTAACTGTTAATTTGTTTATCGACCGCCTGGAATACGGCAGGAAGTGAGCTCCTGATGAGTGAAAGATTAAAAAATATAGTAAAGAAGGTCCGTAAAATATCCAGGAAAGTGCTTGTTATTTTTCTATGGATACTATTCGCTGTAGTCCTCCTGGTTCTAGTACTGATCCTGCTTATCCGGACTCCCTGGGCCCAGAATAAAATAGTGAGTTTTGCCACCTCCTACATTTCGGGAAAAACCCATACCGTAGTTCGTATCGAAAAACTTTTTATAACATTTTCCGGTGGGATTCAGTTAGACGGCTTGTATGCCGAAGACCTTCAGAAAGATACCCTGGTCTATTCAAGATCCCTCCGTGCAGAAGTAGCTTTTCTGCCTTTACTGAATAAAACATTAAGGCTGAAAACACTGGAATGGGACGGTTTACGTGCGCATATTAACCGTTCTATGCCGGACAGTTCGTTTAATTTTGATTTTTTCATCACGGCTTTTTCAAGCGACAGTACGACCCCGGCTTCTCCGGACACCGTATCTTCCGAACCTTTCCGATTTGAGCTGGGAAATCTTCACTTTTCCGATATCAAAGGCACCTATACCGACGAAGTAAGCAAACTGGAAGCACGTCTTGCGTTAAACGACCTAGTACTTGAAGTCCGGGAGTTTGACCTGCAAACACTAACCTTCGGTCTGAAAAAACTGGCCTTGAAAAATACGGATGTTTATGTACGTAAAGATCCCAGTCTCTCCACTACGTCAGATACCAGTAGCAGTACACTACCTATACTCCTGGCAGATGATCTGTGGCTCGAACAAGTCCATGTGCTATACGAATCCCCGCTGGACAGTATGCGGGCAGAAGGAAAGATCACTCTTTTTTCATTGACCAAAGCGCAATTGGATCTGAACGAAGAAACGGTCAGCCTGGAAAATCTACTACTGAAGAACAGTATGATTTCGCTGCAAATGCCCGAAGGAACCGAAAAATCAGCACCGACCAAAGAGTTGG
>CAYTGJ010000111.1:0-15071 GCA_964437245.1 uncultured Chitinophagaceae bacterium | reverse complement strand
TTTTCAGCGATATTTCGGTAAACGTGAAACAACGTAAGCATATCGGCGAGGTCAGCTATACCGCACAGGTTTCCGCTCCTTATCTGCTTAAAAGCTTTGTTTTTATATCCGACTCTTCCAACCTGAGTGACGAAATACAGAAATCACTCAAACGTACCACGCTTACTCCCGGCACCCGTTACGACCTGCAGGTACTCAAAAATGAAAGGATACGGATCGACACCTATCTGAAAAATCACGGCTACTATGACTTCCGTCCCGACAATCTTCTTTTTAAAATTGATACCAACCAGGCAAATACACGTCGCTTTGAACTATTCCTGACGATCAAGGAAGATGCTCCGAAAGAGAGTCTGATCCCTTATAAAATAAAAGATGTGACCATATTCCCGGATTATAAAATAAAAGAAGATCAAACCATCGAAGGAGACACCAGTATACAGGATAGTATGACGATCATCCAGGGAGATAAATATTTCAAGCCCTGGCATATTCCGCGCTATGTGCAATTACATTCCGGCGATGTGTACAGCCAGCGGGCACATAATAATACCACCAGCAGATTTTCAAGCATTGGTACTTTTCGTTATGTCAACATTCGCTTCCGGAAAAGCGATTCCCTGACCCTGGACAAAGATGGTTTTGGAAATATCGATGCCGATATTTTTCTGTCCACCTTCAGAAGCCAGGCGATCCGGGCTGAACTACAGGCGTTGTCCAAATCAAACAACTTTGTGGGCCCTGAGTTGATCCTGAACTACAAACACCGGAGCATATTCAAGGCAGGAGAGCTAATGGCCCTGAGTAGCAGCTTTGGCTATGAAACCCAATACATCAGTGGTCAGAAAACAGGATTGTATTCCTACGCAGTTGGGATAAAAGGAGACATTATTTTCCCCAGGATGCTCTTCCCGCTCCGGCTAAAAAACATTAATACATATTCTGTCCCCAAAACAAAATTCAGCGCCTCGTATGATATCCTGAGCAGGGTACAATATTACCGTATGACTTCGGTACTGGCTTCCTTCGGTTATACCTGGAACAGTTCCCGGCAGGTGACGCATGAGATCAATCCGCTATCCGTCAATTTCGTAAAACTTGCCAACAAGACGGATGCCTTTAATCAGATCCTGGATGAAAATCCTTACCTGAAAGTAAGTTTTCAGCAGCAGTTCATTGCCGGTCTGACGTATTCCTATACATACAACCAACTGATGAGACGCACCAGGAACAACAACATCTTCTTACTCGTCAACGCTGATCTTGCCGGGAATATCCTCAGTGGCATTCAGCGGATTGCCGGCAACGAGGACAGTTTAAAAACATTTCTGGGCGAACCCTATGCCCAATATGCCAAAGTAGATGCTGACATTCGTCTTTATAAAAAAATTAATAAGTCTTCTCAATTGATTTTCCGCCTGTTCGGAGGAATCGGAATGCCGTATGGTAATTCTACCCAAATGCCTTTCATCAAACAATATTTCTCGGGAGGTCCGAACAGTCTTCGTGCGTTCCGGGCAAGGTCCATAGGACCGGGAAGTTACCGCTCTGATAAAAGTTATGCCGAAAGTTATTGGGATCAGTCCGGTAACATTAAGCTGGAAGCCAACATAGAATACCGTTTCCCGATCCTGTCCGTGCTAAAAGGTGCCTGGTTTATAGATGCCGGTAATGTATGGCTTCACAGCGAAAATGCTTCTCTGCCCGGAGGAAAATTTTCTTCACAATGGATCAACGAAATGGCATTGGGTGCAGGAGCAGGACTCAGGGTAGACATCCAGTATTTTGTTATTCGTCTTGACCTCGCTACTCCTTTGAGAAATCCATCTTTACCTTCTGATCAACGCTGGACAGGTTTTCTTGATATTGGCAATACCGGATGGAAATGGAGTAATCTCGTCTTAAATTTTGCGATCGGCTATCCGTTCTAATTGCTCATAGAAGGTACCTCGTTTGCAGTAGGCTATGCCCATGTGCTTAACTATATAAAACAACGGAGGGCTTCTGTGAATTTACACAGAAGCCCTCCGTTGTTTTACCATATTGGTTTTATTCCTTTGTACCGCTCTCTTTAGAAGTATCTGACGCAGGGATATCCGTTGCAGGAGTATCGGCTCCTTTCAGATAAGTCGGCAGATTGAGACCAGCCATGTTAAACAGATCGTTCAAAGGCGGAACTGTTTTCATCATCCCGGAAACGAAATTGGCAGTAGAAGAATTACCATTCTCTCCCTGACCATTGCCGGAATCCCATACCGTAATTTTATCGATCTTGATATTTTTAACCGCTTCTACCTGTGTTTTCACCAATTCCGGTAGTTTTTCAATCAATAGCAACTGGAATGCTTTGGTAGGATCTCCACCCGCTGCTCCTACTACTTCTTTATATCCTTCCGCCTGTTTGGTCAGGATTTCAAACAAACCTTTCGCTTCGGCTTCCATTTTAGCATAAATAGCGTCGGCTTCTCCTTTTGCATTTACTCTTATACGCTCTGCTTCTGCCTGGGCTTCGATGATCGCACGCTGCTTGGCAATTTCTGCCGGGATCACAATGTTTGCGATCTGTGTGGAACGCTCTCTTTCAGAACGAGCCAACTCGGCCTTTTGCTCTGCCAGGTAGGCTTCTTCCAATGCCTTTGCCTGTTGTACTTTTTCAGCGGTGATCGCTACACGCAATGACTCTGCCTCTTTTTCCCTTCTGGAAGCTTCCGAATTGGCAATCGAAATTTTCGCTTCGTTCTCTCCTTTGATCGCGATCGCATTGGCTTCGGAAGTTTTGATCCTTGTATCTCTTTCGGCTTCTGCCTTTCCGATCGCCTCGTCTTTAAAAGCGGAAGCAATACTGACCTCTTTGTCTTTCTGAGTGATTGCGATCTTTACATCACGGTCTCTGTGTGTTTCCGCTATCTGCGTATCTTTCTCACGATCCGCCAACGCTTTACCGGTCTCTCCTATTTTTTCCTGCTCCGCCACACTGATCTTCGCTTCGTTGATCGCCTTGGCAGCCGCTTCTTTTCCTAATGCCTCAATATAACCGGACTCATCTTTAATATCGGTCACGTTCACGTTAATCAGTTTCAAGCCGATCTTTTTCAATTCACTGTCTACGTTCTTGGAGATATTATCCAGGAACTTATCACGGTCGGAGTTAATTTCTTCGATCGTCATGGTAGCGATCACCAGACGCAACTGACCGAACAAAATATCTTTGGCCAGTTCCTGGATCTGCTCATGGGACAATCCCAGCAATCTTTCAGCAGCCGTATTCATACTTTCCTGATCGGTAGAGATCGCAATGGTAAACCGGCAGGGAACATCCACACGGATGTTCTGACGGCTCAGAGCATTAGTAAGATTGGCCTCGATCGACAAAGGTTTCAGGTCCAGGAAAGCAAAATCCTGGATCACCGGCCAGATAAAGGCACCGCCTCCGTGTACACATTTTGCGGAAGAACCTCCGGTACGCCCGTAGATCACCAGTATTTTATCAGATGGGCACCTCTTGTACCGGGCCACCAAAGCGGAAAAGGTTACGAACAGCACCACTGCTGCTACTGCAATAATAAAGATTGAAGTCATTTTTATTTATAGGTTTATAGATTGGTTAATAGATTCAGGTTAAATAGTTTCAACAAGGAGGATATTATTACTTTCTACTTTTACAACTTTCACCAGCGCTCCGGACTTTATCTCTGCGGCTTGCTCTGTCACGGCCGGCAACTCATGGTAACTTCCCTGTACACTAATGAGCACTTTGCCACTCCCCGATTTTCTTCCGGGAATCGTCAGGTATACTTCGGCAGTTTTATTTAAGGTATTAGTAATTTTGAAAGAATTGTCTTCGGCCAGTTTGAGTACCTGCTTGATGATAAAGAAAAAGAGATACACAAAAGAGATCCCTACCGCCAGCGCCACCAGGATCAGGATAACCGTATTGGGAATACTGGCATAAAACGAGATCCCGCTCCAGCTAAAACCCAGCAAAAAATTGATCAGGTTTCGCAGGGAAAACAGTTGAAAGGGAGCCTCTGCTCCTTCCAGATTCCCGTCAAAATCAGCATCGATACCGTCTGAAGAATCTATTCCTGCAAAGGTCATAATAGTCTGGATGATAAATATAAGACTGGAAGGGATGGCAATGTACCAAAATGTTTTCAGTACAGGGTCGAGATTTTCAAATAGTTCCATGCCGTAATATACATCAAAAAGTTTTTGCCCCCAAATCATGCCAGTTAAGGAAGAATAACCTGTTTAACATTCCGCTTACACCGCCGGTAACCTGTGAAAAAACTAAAATTTTCGACAACAAACTTATATTGAACATAATAGAAATTAAAATACTATATTTAGAAACCCAAACAGGGAATCGCCTCAAAGAATACATGATCTATAAACGTTATTTTTTACGCTGCCGGAAATGGAAATCCTTATGGATTTTCCTGCTCATTTTCTACCTGTTTTCCCCTAAGGAACTCAAGGCTCAGGGATGCAGTGATGCCGGGTTTTGTACGATGGGAGCCATGCGTCCCAATCAGCACTATCGTACTAATAAAAATCTGAAATTCAGAAGCGTGGAATTTTCTCAATATATTGGTTATACAAAATTTGATGACCTCATATTAAATTATACGCTGGACGCGAATGTATCCATTGGCAATAAAAATACGGTGCAGGTCAAACTCCCCTATCAGATGGTCTTTGGCAGTATGGCCCATACCAATGGTACGGGCGATATCTCTTTAAGTTTTACGCGCACCCTGGTGTCCCAGACCAATTACCAGGTCAATGCCACGCTGGGAGCAAAACTACCAACCAATCCCTCTGATTTTACTGCTTCCGACGGAAGACCTTTGCCCAGCTATTACCAAAGTAGCCTGGGGACGTATGACCTTGTAGCGGGAGTATCTTTCATGACCCGGAACTGGCTTTTCGCTACCGGTTACCAACAAGCGCTGAATCACACAGGCAACAACTTCACCTGGGGAGCATGGAAAAATTCAGACAAGGAAGCAGACGCCAACGAATACCCGGTATCGAAAGAAATACTCCGGGGGAAAGATATCATGCTAAGAGTAGAACGAAATTTCCGTTCGTCCAAGTTTAACGCATACCTTGGATTACTGGGAATATACCGGCTTACGAAAGACCGGGTATTTTCTGTTCCTGACCAAGCGATCCGCGCAAAAGAAGGTACTACAGGACTCGCTCTGACAGCCCTGGTCGGAGCAGGTTACAACATCTCCGTGAGAACAACCATTAAAGCTTTGTTCGGCCGGCAAATCGTACGAAGAGAAAGTAATCCGGACGGACTTTCCAGGGAATGGGTACAAACGATCGGGATAGAATATAAATTCTAAAAAGCGTCACATGAAAATCCATTTATATATTTCCTTACTACTATTTTTACTATACAATTCCCCCGGGAAAGGACAAACACACGAATACTTTTTCTCCCAGGCAGATTCCTTATTCTGGACCGGTAATTACAAAAAAAGTAAAGAGTACTATAAAAAAGCCGGAGAACAGGCAGGGAAAGAAAATACCATTCTCTATTATGCTGCCATACAAAAGTATACAGAATGCCTGGTCCGGGAAGGGGCTTTCGAAGCAGCCGAAACAGCATTAACAAAAGCCATCCGGGAATGTCCCCCTCATGCCAAAGCATCAATGGCTGGCCTGCTGAATACGATGGGACTTTCTAAAATAGGACAGGGAGAATACGATGAAGCAGAAGATGTGCTGGATAAAAGTATAACACTCGCAACGGGAGAAAACCTTCCTAAAAATATATTGTCCGACAGTTATAATCATTTAAGTATTTTATACTGGACAACGGGCAATAACGAAAAAGCACTGGAATATGCTCTCAGTGCCCTGGAGTTAAGACAAAGTATTCATGGAGAACAATCGGCTTTTACAGCCGGCTCCTATATGAATCTGGGATTGCTCTACCAGCATAATAATCCGGAAAAGGCTGTACAATATTATGACAAAGCCATTCAGATATACCAAAACACCTTCCATCCCAATCATCCGCTCATAGCCAGCGCACTGATCAATAAAGGGATCGTGCATCAAAACGAACAGAACTACAGCTCCGCACTTACTCAGTTTGAAAAAGCACTCACGATCATTGCCTCTTCTGTAGGCAAGAATCACCTCAATTATGCGTTTACGCTTTCTCATATAGGAACTGTATACCTGCGCACAGGAGAAACAGACCTGGCTGAACGGTACCAACGGGATGCCTTGAAGATCTTCACAGATAACCTGGGCCAGCGTCATCCGGAAGTGGCAGAATGTTACAATGAACTTGCCGCCGTTTACCTTGTCAGGAAAAAATATAAAACGGCGCTTACCTTCTACCAAAGATCACTCATCGCAAATTCTTTTAAATTCAACAACACCTCCCTGTCCACCAATCCCTCCAGTGATGACTTCATCCATGCAGACCTGATGCTTACCACCTACCTTCTGAAAGCACAGACCCTGGAAGAAAAACACAGTAAAAAAGACCTGAAAGTAAAAGATCTGAAAGGGGCTCTTTCCACCTTACACCATGCTGATACCTTATCGGAAAACATTCGCCGGCGCCGGACACATCATAAGGATAAAGTAGAACTTGGCAAGCTTACCAACGACCTTTACGAACTCGGGGTACATGTTTGTCTCATGCTTTCGGAAATCACCCTGCACAAAAATCATTACCTATCACAAGGGTTTATCTTTTCGGAAAAGAACAAAGCGGCGGTGTTGCTCGAAGCGATCTCAGAGGCCAAGGCCAAAGCTTTTTCTGGTTTACCTGACTCCTTGCTACTCAAGGAGAATGAGCTAAAAAAACATATTTCCCATAGTGAACTGATGCTGGCGAAAGCAGAACTTGAAGACGAAAAAAATAAATGGCGCTCCCTTTTATTGGAAACAAACAGAACATACGAAAATTATATAGACCAACTGGAACAGGGTTTCCCTTCTTATTACCATCTGAAATACCAGAAATCCACACTGACGGCAAAAGAATTGCAAAAACAATTGCCTGGGCAAACCGCTCTCTTTCACTATTTCATTTCCGACAAATACAATGAGGTATATCTTTTCTGTATAACCCGTCGAAAAATACGGTTGATCAAAAAAACAAAAAATGAATCCCTGGACAAAAATATCACCGCCTGGAGAAACAGTATCCGCTATCGCATCGGCGATGTATACGTAGATATAGGGAATATTCTCAGTACCCAACTATTGCCTAAAAAGATTCCGGGAGTGAAAAATCTCATTATAATTCCCGACGGGCGATTAAGCTCCACTCCTTTCGAAGCCTTGTTCACCCAAAAAGCCAGAGAGGGACAGGAACTTCCTGTTTTGTTAAAGAAAGCTGCTGTCTCTTACAACTATTCGGCTTCATTGTATTTAGAAAGTCTTAAAAAAAGTAAAACCGTATGCGAAAAAGGAGAAGTATTACTTCTCGCTCCTGTTTCTTTTAAAGGTAGTTTCTCCGATCTTCCGGGAACAGAACAGGAAGTGCTCAACCTGGCCAAATCATTCGAGGCCAAAGGATTCTCTGTGCAGTCGTATCTTCGTGAAGAGGCAAATGAAACTGTCTTAAAGCAGGAAAGCAATCATCTGTGGAGCTATATACACCTGGCTACCCATGGGCTGGTCAACGAACAAGATCCTGAACTTTCGAAGATCATTTTTCACCCTCATGCCGAGGACGATGGGGAGCTCCTTTCGGGAGAGCTTTACAACCTGACATTAACGTCGGAACTTATCACCTTATCGGCCTGCCAGACCGGGTTGGGGAAAATAACAAAAGGAGAAGGTCTGATCGGTTTATCCAGAGCCTTGCTGTATGCAGGTGCCAACAACCTCATCGTTTCTTTGTGGAATGTATCCGACGAATCTACCGTCCAACTGATGAACGAACTTTATACAAACATATTACAAAACACCACTAATCTCAACTATGCTGAAGCCTTACAAAAGGCCAAACTAAGTATGCTTCATCACAACAAACTGAGTGAACCTTATTTTTGGGCTCCGTTTATCCTGATCGGAAAATAATTTCATGCTGGTACAAGCGAAGACATTTGCACCAGCATGAAATTGGGAATAGTGGTAAAATTTTGTTACTTTAAAAAGCAAATCGCATGAAACATACATGGATTTTATCAATATCTTTCTTTTCCTGGTCATCCTGCCTATGAATACATTCTCAAGAACCATTTGTTTTACGATTCCTGTCGGCGCGGAATATTGTGCCACCCTACTCGACTATCAGAAGATAAACAATCAACTGGAAGCAACCATCGAAGTTACTCCTGAAGTCTGGGAATCAATTGATCTGATAATGTTGTTCAACCTGCGCTGGGACGTACGGAATGAAGGAAAAATAATCGGAGAAAAAAATGTACAGCTTAAGATTTTTCTGGATAAAAAAATATATGAGGACCTGAGCCGCCGGGGAGAGCTCCCTGATAAAAATTCCTTTTTATCCTCCGATGTGAAACATCCCATCCGAAGTGCCATGAACTGGTTTGCCACCGAAGTAACGGAGGAGGTGGATCTTCCGGAAGCCCTGAAAAACATGGGAACTCTCCGGGAAGGATTTACCACTCAATGGAAGGACGATTTTAAGTAAGCGCTGAAGACATTTTCTCCTCTTGCGCCAGCGGAGGTAAGACTAAAAGACGACCATGAACAAACAGACAATCATCCTAAACGGGGACAATTTTTCAGACTTGGAAAGTTTCTATGACGAAATTGACCGAATATTGACCAAAGATCTTACCTGGCAAACAGGACATACTCTGGACGCCTTCAATGACCTTTTGCGTGGAGGTTTTGGTGTTTATGAATTTGGAGAACCTGTAAAAATAATCTGGACAAAATTTTCTGACAGCAAAGACAAATTAGGAAACGAAATCACCAAGACATTACTTGAAATAATTGCTTCCCACGACCATATCGAATTTGAAACAAAAGAGTAATACTGAAACAAGAAACCTTGTTGGCGCAAGCGTTTTCGCTTGTGCCTAATATATTGTAGCCCTCCGGGCGGTCTTGAGAAGCCGAAAACCTAATACACCAAAATATTGTATTTATTGAAATACTTTTTATGTTTAATTTCACTTTTTTATTTAAGTATGTCTACAAAATATAAATTTTATCCAGGAGGCACCTTTTATGTCACACTTACCGTGGTAGGATGGATTGATGTCTTTACAAGAAAAGAATATGCGATTGAATTATTAAATAATCTGAATTACTGTATAGATCATAAGGGAATAGAAGTCTTCTGTTATTGTTTAATGCCAAGCCACCTTCATATGATATGTAGAGGGCCTGCAGAAGATAATTTGGGTCAATTGTTGGGAGATTACAAAAGTTTTACCGCAAAAAAACTATATAAGATGATAGAAGAACATCCACAAGAGAGTCGCAAAGAATGGATGTTACATTTATTTAAATGTTATGCTAAATTCAATTCCAATAATACCAACTTTCACTTCTGGGTTCAGGATAATCAACCTAAAGATTGTTTTAGTAAAGAATTTATTAATCAAAAGCGGGATTACATTCATATGAATCCCGTGGTAGCCGGATTAAGCTTAACGGAAGAAAATTATCCCTGGAGTAGTGCAAATCCATGTGGGATAGTTAAGCTGACTGATCTCGGATAGTGGTACGATTGGAACTAAGGCTTCGCAAGACCGCCCGGAGGGCTACAATGTATTGGGCACAAGCGAAGATGCTTGCGCCAGCAGGGGGATAGGCAGCATTCTTCCATCTATTAAATCAGTAGATTTACAAAAAGGAAGGAAAATTCAATCCGTTCTCAAACGATCCCGAAACCGAAGTGTATACGAAAGATTCAGAAAAATATTATTTTCTTTGATCAACCCGCCACCGGCAAGTGGTAACCTGGAAATATAAATGTATCCGGCATCCATCTTAAAATAAGAAGACATCTTATACGCTACATTCATTCCAACTCTGTTATGATCAAAAAAATAATGTAACGATCTTCCTGTTATATTTAACAGCAGTTCATTATAAAGATCCAGGTTAATCTTTTCGGTAAACTGATAACGAATCCCTGTACGGGTTCTTACTCTCGTCACGTTAGAAGACGAAGATTCAAACATACGGTACTCCAAGGCAGACCGCTCCACTACATAGATCTTCTCAGCAATTCTGTACTGCCACTCCAAAGCAGCAGATATTCTGAATTCTTTTCCAGGGGCAGCTCTTTCATCGGTCTGTTTCCGGATGATGCGGTAATGAGAAAAATAAGCCAGCGGAGAAACCGAAAGTCTCACTGTTTTACCTCGCTGGTAATGCACCCAGCTTCGAACGGTATACATAAGATTCTTATCCAACAGAACCTTATTATCAAATCCATTTTGTCTTCTATGCTGTATTTCCGTATCAATTCTCAGGTTGTTCTTTAGTGGATAGATGAGCGTAGTCCTGAACCAGGCATTGTAATGAGGCTGCCCCTGCAAGAGACTAGTAGAAATCAGCATTCCGGCAGCCATCAGGATCATTTGCTTCGAATACGCCATTAGATTCCTTAATGTGGTAATTTTTCTCTCAGCCATCCATATACCCATGTCCCCGCTACAGCACTCAGTAAGGTAACCAGGACAACTGTAGCTCCTGTGCCAACCTGGGCGAAAAGAGGCCCGGGGCAAGCTCCTGTAGCTGCCCAGCCAAACCCGAACAACAATCCTCCGTATACCTGTCCTTTGTTAAACGTTTTAGGAGAAATGGTAATGGCTTCTCCATAGATGGTTTTTATCCGAAACTTTTTGATCAGCCAGACGGAAACCATGCCTACCGCCACAGCACTTCCTATAATACCGTACATATGAAAAGACTGCAAGCGAAACATTTCCTGAATACGAAACCAGCTCACCACCTCGGCTTTCAGAAATACGATCCCAAATAATATACCGATCAACAAATATTTAAAATTATGGTACCATTCGTGTTCCAGATGACTTTCGTTTACACACATGGCATCCTGAGAGCGGATGTCTTTTTCGGCAAGATAAGTACTCTCTTTTTTGAACGTCTCTGACTTCTGAGAGACTATTGACTGTTGGTTCATGATTTATAGTATTTGATAAGTCATCCGGGTACTAAAACAATATTCAATACCCGGAGACTCATTTGTTTGTTTACATAGAAAGAATCAGGGGCAATATAAAATTGGCCATCAAGAATCCGCCAATCATAAAGCAAATCGTTGCCACCAGAGAAGGGAGCTGTAAATTAGACAAGCCCATGATCGCATGTCCGCTGGTACAACCTCCTGCATAGCGGGTTCCGAACCCTACGAGAAAGCCCCCTCCTACCATCATCAGGAATCCTTTGAGTGTCAATAGGGATTGCCAGTTGATAAGATCGTCAGGAACTAAATTATTGTAGTTCGTAATCCCATATCCGGCAAGCTCTTTCGACAGGGCCGGATTGATTTCTACCGGATGAGGATTCGCCAGCAGGGTTACTGCAATTGCTCCGCCTAAAAATATACCGAAAGCAAAAAACAGGTTCCACTTTTCTTTTCTCCAATCGTATTGAAAAAAAGAGATTCCTGCGGGAACACAAGAGGCACATATATGACGTAACGAAGAGCTGATCCCAAAAGATTTATTTCCCATGATCAACAACGCCGGGACGGTCAACCCGATCAAAGGTCCTGCCACATACCATGGCCAGGGCTGTTTTATAAATTCTAACATATAATTTCAGTAAAATAAAATGATCAGAATACAACCTGATAATTCTAAACGCTTGTTTAATGATCGATGCAAAATTGCATTGTATCACAGAAATACACCGCTACTTTTGTTACACAAGAGAAGCTATTCTGTAAAAAAAGTAGCCGTCCATTGTAGTCCGCTGATATCAAGGAGTTCCAGTGTATACTTGCCTTTTGCTTCTTTAAATACAGGATTCACGAATTGCAACGAAGCCTTTGCTCCAAGAGGTAAGACCAGGCTGTGTTTCCCGGGGGTAACTCTGGCCACATACTGATTGACGATCTGTTCGGAAGACAATTGAGCAAGCTGTCCGGAGGTCTGCTCAAAAACAATTGTTCCTTCTTCGTTTCTCAGCCTGATCCCTATCAGGAAAGACCCATAGACATCAGCTCCTTCATCCCTGAATACGGTAAAAGACAAGCGATCGTCCTGGATCATCGCCTCGCTAATCGTAACATGAGGCCGGACAGAAAGATTATGCAATTTCCCGTAAACTCCTCCATGAAAATATTGATTGGTAAATAATGCCAGTAGTAAAATAGCGACCGATCCCATCAGTACCAGTTTTTTCAACAGGTTTTCTTTTAGCGGCAAGGGACCGGATCCTAACAGAGCGAACCAGCTTTTTGATGAAAAAGAATGTTGTTTCCGGACAAAATATTCGTCCAGGGAATAGACACCTCCTCCTGAAAAAAATATAGTAAACCCTG
Organism: uncultured Chitinophagaceae bacterium; assembly: GCA_964437245.1. Classification (GTDB taxonomy): domain Bacteria; phylum Bacteroidota; class Bacteroidia; order Cytophagales; family Cytophagaceae; genus JANYCO01. Next base: position 2,590 of record CAYTGJ010000111.1, on the reverse strand, counting down.
CTGCTACGCCCAGGATTCCGATCTGCCATTCGTCCAGGCAGGTCGTTCCCAGCCAGCCGGACCCTAATAATATTCCCAGAGCAAGACTGAGCACCCCAAAACTCATCAGCCTTGTAAACAGTCCCAGCATAAATAAAAATCCTACGACCCCTTCTATAAGTGTAAATATAAGCATGGCCCACCAAAGATGTTCCGGGTTGGAAACCAGGTATTCAATGACCGGTCCTATTCCTAATGCATGGGGTAAAAAATGATTGAATTTTTCGCCAATATATCCGGCGGCATCAGGATCAAGTTTATTTTCCAGCACTGTTCTTCTCCAGAAAGCAGAAAAATAAGTCCAGCCAGTCACCCAGCGCAAAGCAGTAGTATACATCCCTGTATACGAAAAGAACGGTTGATTCTTCATAGTATATTTTTTTGATTTAAAAGATAAAATTCATCGGCATGTTACCACACGCCGCTAAAAGATCTGATCAATCAAAAATCAACTTCTGTATTGCCTGTGCAGAATGTATAACGGGACAGAACCGGCAGGTTCTTTTTCTAAGACAATAGGAGGATACAGGGCAAAGAATAGGATCTTCTGAAAACCTATGCTATAAAAAAACGGATTGGTAAAAACTTCTTTTTTCTTCTGGATTGTTACAGAACTGTTTCGGGTATGCTCAGCGGAGAAAGTAGAACAGACCGTAATAGTGCGGTTACTTTTAAACGGGTGCGCAGCTACAGGAATGTTAAAGATCCGTTTGATCTCCCGTTTGACAGTACAAGGCAACGAAAGAGGTAACACTATCAGTACAATGATAACGGCCTTGATCAGTGTATGTATGTTTTTTTGTTGAATCATCCTACCTCTCTCCTTATTGGGAAGAACTAATATAACGATTTCAGGCAATCATTACAACAGACTGATCTCATTCGTTCAAATGATGCGATCAGTCTCTTTACTTCTGAAAGACCGAAAAAGAAAGCGCTCCCATCACTGTTCCATACAAGGTGCTATTGAAAGGATGCGATGTAATGGAACAAGTTCCTGAAACACAACCGACCTGCTGCCAGTAAAAATATCCGGCTACCGCCCCAACCAGGGCTCCTGCAATAGGAAGCCTGTTCTTTCTAACGAACTTCTTCATAGCTGATATCTTCCACGTCACGCTCTTTCTTTGATGCCGGTACCTGACATCCTGTTGTACCACAGCAACCTATATTCCACAAAGGCATCATAGAAACAGCCAGTCCCAGGATCACCAAAGCCCAGTGACCACCCCGTACTCCTTGTACGATCACAAAAATTCCCATTGCCAGTCGAAACACACGCATCAGGTCCCAGCTTTTAAAATAATTTTTCATATGTTCTTTTTTTTAACCTTTGTTTTCTGATGTAATTTCTTTTGTTGTTTTACGATCCCTGGTTTATTATTTGATGAGGTTCGTAGCGGATCATGGCCTGTCCCCTAACAGGACATAAGTGTCTTGTCTCCTGGCAAGACACGGACCGGACTTCAACTTAAGGAATTACCTCCCACTGGCCCCTTCTGCTTATGCTCAGGATCCATCGCGCAAGGGGGAAATAGTAGTCTTGTTATTTTTACCATGTGCCCTCCAATAACCTAAGCATTTCCTCCTTGTACGGCTGTTCGTGCGCTGACGATCAGGAGGAGGTTATATTGCGGCTGATTATTTTTTCTTGCGAGCTGTATTAATCCTAAACGGTATATACAGCGGACAAAAACTCATAAATGAAGTGACGGCAAATACAACCGCCAAACTTCCCAAAACGATCGCCCATGTGCCGGAAAGGACCTTGGTGAAATATAAAACCACTACCAGCAGGGCAAGTGAAAGACGAATAGTCTTATCTATTGTTCCCATGTTTGTTTTCATGCTTTCTTTATTTTTTAGTTGCTAATATTCTGATTACAGAGGCTTTTCCCTGATGATAGTTTCCCTCGTTCAATTCGGTCTCCGTTTCATACACTTCTATAAAATCGAATCCTTCAAAATCGTCGACAAGCTCGTCCAGGTCATAAAGCATATCCAGATCACCCGGACCTCCTGCCCGGGGATTTACTTGTTGTTTTTCTCTATGTTGCTTACTGAAACCTTCCAGGATCAGCCTCCCTCCTTTTTTCACAAAAGTACTCAGCTTGCGGTGCCAGGCCTTTCTCCTGCTTCCGGGAAAATGCGCGAAGATCAATACCAGGGCATCAAAGGAAGCTTCCGGATAGTAACTATGCTCTACCTCCGAAATCCGGTAGTCTATTTTTACACCATTTTTGTCAGCCAAGACTTCCGCTTTCTTTTTACCTTCTTCACTCTGGTCAAAAGCCGATACTTCCCAGCCTTGTGCGGCAGCAAACACCGCATTCCTTCCTTCTCCCTCGGCGGGAAAAAGAATTTTCCCCGCTGGCATCCCGGAAAGTTTTTCCTTCAGGTATTCATTCGGGGTTTCCCCGTATATGAATTCCTGTTTGCTATACCGTTTATTCCAAAAATCTTTCATCATCATTACGGATTCATAGCCTGATAGACCTTCTGCCAGGTACCCCCGTTGATGACAGTCTGGAATCCATTCCGTTCCAGTATA
>CAYTGJ010000110.1:7027-15079 GCA_964437245.1 uncultured Chitinophagaceae bacterium | reverse complement strand
GGAAATTAGCCAGTTTCTGAGAATATAATTTTGTATCGTACATTTTAGGAATGAGGTAATACAAAATCCCGAAGGTCAGAAATACGTTCCAGCCAAGGCCTCCAACGTGTACGTGTGCTACCACCCAATCGGTAAAGTGCGCAATGGCATTAACATTTTTAAGCGAAAGTAAAGGTCCTTCGAACGTAGCCATTCCGTAAGCAGTCAAGGCTACCACCATAAATTTCAAAACCGGCTCTTCTCTTACTTTATCCCATACTCCTCGCAAAGTAAGTAACCCGTTCAGCATCCCTCCCCAGGATGGAGCGATCAGCATGACAGAGAATACGACTCCCAGTGACTGTGCCCAATCAGGCAGAGATGTATACAACAAGTGGTGGGGCCCGGCCCAGATGTAAATAAAGATCAGTGCCCAGAAGTGGATGATCGAGAGCCGGTAGGAATAAACAGGCCGGTTGGCGGCTTTGGGCAGAAAGTAGTACATCAGGCCCAGATAAGGTGTGGTCAGGAAGAAAGCCACGGCATTATGCCCGTACCACCATTGCACAAGGGCATCCTGTACCCCGGCATACCAGGAATAACTTTTCATAAAAGAAACCGGTATTTCAAAAGAATTGACGATGTGCAACACTGCTACAGTCACAAAGGTCGCAATGTAAAACCAGATGGCTACATATAAATGTTTTTCTCTTCTTTTCAGGATCGTCCCGAACATATTCCATCCGAATACCACCCAGATCAGGGTAATGGCGATATCAATCGGCCATTCGAGTTCGGCATATTCTTTACTGGTTGTGAATCCCAGAGGAAGCGTGGCCACTGCCGCCAGGATTACTAGTTGCCAGGCCCAGAAATTGATCTTGCTCAGGGCATCGCTGTACATTCTGGCTTTACAGAGTCTCTGCAAAGAGTAATAAACTCCGGCAAAAATCCCGTTGCCCACAAAAGCAAAAATCACCGCATTGGTATGGAGTGGTCTTAAGCGTCCGAACGTAGAAAATTCGGCAAAATTAAGTACAGGAAAAACGAGTTGCAGGGCAATTGTCAACCCTACTAACATTCCGATTATCCCCCAGATTACCGTGGCATAACTAAAATTTCGGACAATGGCATTGTCGTAAGAGAATCGTTCCAGATTATTGTTCATAATTAGCGTTTATTTTTGTTTTTGTCTTTTCGTTGGTCTTCCAGCAACATCCGGATGGCAGGAGTATCGGCGTCCTCATACTGACCATTTTTAACGGCCCAGAGGAAGGCGCCCAGGAAGCAGGAAGCTACCAGAATACTGACTCCGATCAATAAGTAGATAATGCTCATGTTTTTTTTGTATAGTACAAAATAACTGGTACGTCCTCCCATTTTTAATGAGTGCAGACATCTCTTCTCATGACATTGATCATGTTTTTTAAGCTTCCGAACTCATAATTTTGTACCTCATTTATTAACAAAATCAAGTATGGCAATCCTCATTTTCTTCCTATGTCATTGGTATCTATCTCTTTTCGCACAAACCTTCTTTCTGCATCGTTATGCGGCTCATCAAATGTTTACCATGAATAAATTCTGGGAAAAAGTGTTTTATACCCTGACCTGGCTATTTCAGGGTTCCTCTTTTCTAAGTCCTTATGCTTATGGAGTGCTGCACCGCTTACATCATGCCTATGCAGACACGGAAAAAGACCCGCATTCGCCTAAATACTCCGATAATCTGTTTGACATGATGTGGAAGACCAAAAAGATCTACAACGATGTGCTGAATGACCGTGCCGGAGTAGATCAGAAATTTAAAAAGAATGTACCTTACTGGGCGTTTATGGAAAAACTGGGAGACAACTGGGCTTCCCGCCTTGGTTGGGGAATCGCCTATTCCTTATTCTATATTTATTTTGCAGAGGCCTGGTGGGAATTTCTGCTGCTTCCTATACACTATCTGATGGGACCGGTACACGGAGCGATCATCAACTGGTTTGCGCATAAATTCGGGTATGTCAATTTCAAAGTAGACGATACCGCCAAAAATTTGCTGCCTTTCGATTTTCTGATGTTTGGAGAAAGTTATCACAACAACCACCATAAATTCGGAGGCCGGGCGAATTTTGGCTTTAAATGGCATGAATTTGATCCTGCTTATCCTATCATACTCCTACTCAATGCACTGAATATAATAAAACTGAAACCCAACAACGATCTTAATTATATGTAAGTACTCAACTTTCCATCAGCTCAGGGGCATGCTATTATTGCATGCCTTTTTAGTTTTTTTTGATTCAAGAAACAAAGTACTCCATACCCATATATTGTCCCCCGACGACAGTGGTCAACTTAAGGAAGACACTTCGGTTATAGAAGGACATAAGGGGAGAATAATAGAAACTACTATTTCCCCCTTGTGTGATGGATTTTGAGCGTAAGCGGAGGGGGCCAGGGGGAGGTGATCTTGTCCTATCATAACTTTACTTTACCGTTTAATATAAAGTTGACAGCTATCGTCGGGAGACAAGCCACGAATTACAGGATATTCTGGCATTGTAACATTTAGTGTACTATAAACGGATAGTCAGTTAATAATAGTAGAGTGTTCCGGATTAATTTTATTACCATCCCCGAATAACAGATCATTATAAAAACAGCAAATTCAAGGAGTAATACAATACGCCTGCTCATTGAAAATAAAATCAATAAGGAAACAGGGCTAATCCCCCGAGATATTTATATAACATTGGTCACCCGCCGCACTAATGCCTGCTATCAACGCCAGGAAAAGACTTGGTTATTTTCGCTCCTATACTGGTAGCAAATACCACAAACAACACTACCGTAACAGAACTAAGGGGCATTAGGATAGCAGCAATCAAAGGAGAAAGAAAGCCTTGTACCGCGAAAAAAAGTCCGGCGATATTATACAAAAGCGAAAGTACCAGGCTCATCTTAATGACCATTACTCCCGATTGGGCGTATCGTAGAAACCATGAAAGGCCTCCCAGTTTTTTACCTTCCAGGATACCATCGCAGGAGGGAAAAAAGCTATATACATTATCCGATACAGAAATCCCTACATCCGCCGCTTTCAGTGCCCCGGCATCGTTCAGTCCGTCTCCCAGCATCAGGACTTTTTTCCCTTGCTGCTGAAGGGCTTCTATATAATTCAGTTTATCCTCCGGCAACTGGTTAAACTTCATATTGTTCCCAAAATACAGGCGAAGCTTTTCCTTTTCGCTGTCATTATCGCCTGACAGTAAATGTAGCTCATATTTTTTCCCAAGGTCCTCCAACAAGGAGTTTACCTCTTTCCTGTATTTGTTCCGGATACTGAAAAATCCTTTCACCGCACAGTCCAGTTTCACATACACCCTCGATTCGTTCAGAGAAGTCGTTTTTTCTCCTCCTACAAAATCTACCGATCCGATTTTCAATTCATTGTTTCCGATCTTACAATAAATTCCTTCCGAAGGAATTTCCTCATAATGATCCGGAACAACCGTTTCTGATTTCAAATAATTATACAATGCCCTGCTCAAGGGGTGTGACGACTGTCGTACCGCAGAGCGGATATACAAAAGCTGGCTGGAGGTTAAGTCTTCTCCCGAATACAGTATCTCGGCTTCCTGTGGTTCTGTCAGAGTGCCTGTTTTGTCAAATACGAGCGCATCTACTTCTGCCAACAGTTCTACGGTATCCGAACTTTTCAGATATAATCCTTTTCTTCCCATCCATCGCAGGCAATTGTTCAATGCAAAAGGCAGCGATAATGCCAGCGCACAAGGACAGGCTACTAATAATACCGACGTAAAGGCAAACAGCATTTTAGAAGGATCTTCCACATACCAGTACAGAAAAGTCAATCCTGCAATCAGGAACGTTCCGAAAATAAAATACTTGCTAAACGACAGCACAAACGAAGACAAATAGGCATCCTTCTTCTTCGCAAAGACCTCCCGCTCCCATAATTGTAACAGGTAACTGTTGGAAAAATCCTTTGTCACTTTCAGCCGGATAGAATTTCCGGTTTGCCGCCCTCCTGCAAAAACCACCTCTCCTTTTTCTTTGGCCACCGGCGCAGCCTCTCCGCTCACAAAGCTATAATCAATATAGCCTTTCCCTTCCACCAGCACTGCATCGGCCGGGATCAGCTCATGGTTGCGGACCAGGATCTCATCTCCTTTCTTCAGTTCATTCACCGGTACCGGCTTCTCCTTCTCCTCTTCTATCCTGGTAACGGCTGCCGGGAAATACGAACGATAATCCCGCTCAAAAGAAAACTGTTGATACGTCCGGTTCTGTACCCATTTTCCTATTAAAAGAAAAAAGATCAACCCTGTCAGCGAGTCGAAATAACCGGGCCCTACCTGCATCACCACTTCATAGATACTTCGCAGAAAAACAGCAGTCGTTCCCAAAGCGATCGGTACATCCAGGTTCAGCACCTTGTTTTTTAATCCTGCATAGGCAGAAGTAAAGTAATCACGGGCACTGAAGAAAATCACCGGTAAAGATAAGAACAGGTTCAGATACCCGAATAGTACTTTCAACCAAGGATCGGTACTCCCATCCATTCCAAAATATTCCGGAAAGCTGAGCAGCATAATATTACCTGAGCAAAAACCTGCAATACCGATTTTGTAGTAAAGTGTCAGGTCTTCCTTTGCGGTTTTCTTTCTGGTATAATTCTCCAGATGGATAGAGGGAGTATATCCAAAAGAGTCCAGCAGTTCCACGATCGTCCGGAGAGAAACAGTATCTTTGGTATACGAGATCGTTATTTCTTTCCTGGTAAAATTCACATGAGAATAAGAGATCCCTTCTCTGAGCTTATAGAGATTTTCCAGAAGCCATATACAGGAGCTACAATGAATCTGTGGAATATACAACCGGATCCTTGCATTGTTTCCTTCTTCAAAATCCAGCAATTTGCTTACGATCGAAGGTTCATCCAGATAGGCAAACCGCTCTTGGGCACGGGCTTTTACCTTAATCCCCGGATTTTTTTCCAGGTCGTAATACGCGCAAAGATCGCTTTCTTCCAGAAGCAGGTATACAGTCTTACATCCTTCACAACAAAAGGATTTATCGTTTTCAATAATAGGAGTATGAGTACAATCGTCTCCGCAATGGAAACATTTTACTTGTTGCTGTAGAAGTAGCTCTGCCATATCAGTGAAGATCGGCAGAGCAAACGTTGAAAAGAATGATATAAATCAGTAAATGGTAGTGTAAAAATCAATGCTTAATTTTTCATATTGCGGAGCTTCGTCTCATTCAGAATAGTGATGGTGCTTCCGCTGATATCGATCAGACCCTCTTCTTTAAAATCGGAGATCGTTCGTATTACGGTCTCCTTAGAAGCTCCGGTAATAGAGGCCAGGTCTTCTCTTGAGACCGGCATACTAAAATTTCCGGTGGTATTTTCTTTCTGATAATTTTTTTGCAACATGAGGAGTGACTCTGCTACTCTTTTCCGCACAGAGTTATAGGCCAGTTTTACCAGACGCTCCTCTCCTTCGATCACATTGCAGGAAAGCATCTTAATAAACTTCTCTGCAATATCACGATTACTGAAAAGCAGGGCAAAAAACTCCTGTTTAGGGATCACACAAATCTCCGTATCGTCCATCGTGGCTGCAGAATCGGAATAAACGGAATCTTCCAGCAGGTTCATATAGCCGATGAAATCACCACTTTTATGCAGTCCTGTAATATAATCCCTCCCGTCTTCATTGGTTTTATAGGTTTTTACTTTCCCTTTAATAATAAAGAAAAGAGAGTTGGCAATATTCCCTTCCGAATATAATACCTGTTTCTTTTTATACCTGTTTACCCTGCGCTGATCAGAGATCAGCTCTTCCAGTTCTTTCAACCCTCTTGCTTCGCCGGCAAGTTTGTCCAGGTTATCAAGCGTAACAGAAGAGGTCTTTTTGATCAGTTCATTTTTGCGCAGACGGATCTCCACACAATCCAGCAGTTCCACATCGTCAAACGGCTTGGTAAGATAGTCGTCCGCTCCGAGATTCATTCCTTTCCGTACATCGGTCTTTTCCGTTTTGGCGGTGAGAAAGATAAAGGGGATGGCCGCCGTTTCAGGGATCTTGCTCAACACGTGAATGACTCCATAACCATCCAGCTCCGGCATCATAATATCACAAATGATCAGATCAGGGATATTCTTTTTAGCCATTTCAATCCCCACCTTGCCATTCTCTGCGGTATATACTTTATAATTGGCAAGTTCCAGGATCTCGGCTGTGTTTTCCCGGACATCCAGATTATCTTCTATGAGTAATATTGTATTCATAATCGTCGCTACGTTAATGATTATTTTTGATAAGGGAGCGTCACCGTAAAAGCAGTACCTTTGTCCAGTTCACTGACAAAGTGAATCTTACCATTCAGCAAGTCAACATATTTTTTTACAATGTTTAACCCCAGTCCTGTTCCCTGGATGTTGCTCGCATTCTGAGCCCTGAAAAAACGACTGTACAAATGTTGCTTATCTGCCTCCGGAATCCCTATGCCATGGTCTTTTACCACGATATCGAGATGGTTTTCACTGGTACTGGTGACAAATTCTATCTGTTTTCCTTCCGGAGAATACTTAATGGCATTGGAAAGTAAATTAATGCAAATATTTTTCAGGACATTCTTATCCAGGCTCATTTTGGTGTCTTCTCCGTAATGAAGGTAGGTGATATATTGATTTTTTTTCAGGACCGAATTCATCTCTTCCACCACTTCGTTTGCCAGTTCTTTGATGTCAAATTCCACCGGAGTATTGAGAACTTTCCCTTCTTCCAGCTTGCTGAGCGACAGAAAATCATTCAGGATCGTAGTAAGGTTCACCACCGATGATTTAATTCTGTTGATGTGTTTTAATCTCTTCTCATCGTCCTTCGGATCGTTGTATTTAGAGATCAGGGAAGCGGATGACAAGATCGCACTCAGCGGAGTTCTGAATTCGTGAGAAGCCATGGTCACAAAACGGGACTTCAGTTCGTTCAGCTCCATTTCCTTTTTCAAAGCATCTTTGACTTCCTGAAGTTCTGAGATGTCGTGAATGATCCCTGTAAAAATTTTTCGTTCACTCAGTTCCACTTCACTGACACTAAGTAAAAAAGGAAACGTAGAACCGTCTTTTCTCTTCCCGATCACCTCACGTCCCTTTCCGATAATTTTCCCTACCCCGGTCCGGTGATAATTGGCAATATACTGATCATGGTTGCTCCGGTCCGGCTCCGGCATCAGGATCTTGATGTTTTTACCCATCATTTCATCCTGAGAGTAGCCAAACAACCTCGCCGCCGCAGGGTTAGAACTTTCTATGGTCCCCCGGCTGTCAATGGTGATAATCCCATCTACCGCATTTTCAATGATCGCTTTCAATCGTGAATTACTATCTGAAATATCCCTAGATTTAAAATTCATATTCTGCCAGAATTTACTACGTAAAGCTAGAAACAGACTATGAGAATCACAACACCTTAATCCATGTTTAATACTTTAATGGTTTTTGATGTATTCCTCTCAAAGATAGAGGTATAGATTCCCGCAATGAATGACTGACCTCAGAACGCAGGTTGATATAAATCATGTTTTCCCTGTACTGGGGTCATCGCCCTCCTATTTTCAGTGCTCTATCTTTACTAAAAAAACGAACGATATTATGTATTGCAACGTCGGATCACTTGACCGTAAGGTGAGGATAGCCTTAGGTCTTCTTATCATCATACTTGGGTTCTATTTTCAGACCTGGTGGTTTTTAGTTGGCTGGTTGCCGATTATCACAGGGCTGTTGGATTTCTGTCCTGTTTATAGTATCCTGGGCATCAATACTACCCTGGAGCCAAAAAAATTCTGGCAATAATTTGATCATTCCCCCTGCCTCCGGGAACAAGTACGCGTTCTGTTTCTGATTTCTTCTGCGTCTGGAATCCTGGAGGCTATCTTCATTGCTGAAAAAACTTTTTAAAAGATATCTTAACCAGATAAACCGTTCCCCTTCTTTTAACAGACAACCTTATTATACTATTTTATAAGTATAAACTACTACCTAAAAAAAAG
>CAYTGJ010000110.1:0-7017 GCA_964437245.1 uncultured Chitinophagaceae bacterium | reverse complement strand
AAGTAAAGTGAATATCCCAGACTTCACTCATACCTGTTTTCAATATCAAAAAGACTGTTTTAAAGAAATTACTAAAAGTATGGTATTGACATTTTTACGTGGTTTATCCTTTTTTGCAGCCGTATTTATTTAGACTCATTACAAATAAATAAGCATAATTTAGAATAACGCTCAGCTAAGACATTTTGTGAGAAAAAATACTCCAAACCCCACAAAATGTTGAAAGCACAATTCTCAATGGATATACGCTGGTGACGGCCGCACCGCTCTGTATCATAAATTAATTTTTTCAAACTAAAACAATTTTGAACAATGAAAAGTAAATTTTTAAAATCAACTCTTGGAGTGGTAGTAACAACTGCCTTACTCACGATCGCCGTACTTTCTTGTAATAAGAAAAATGATGTGGTGCCGACAGACGGGAATCCCAATAGTCCTTCCAATCTGAGAGTAACCTCTTGTAGTACAGAATGCTCTGGCGTTTCCTGCGCAGAAATTCCAGATAGCGTTGTTTTCAATACAGATACTATTAACTGGACAGGAGGTCGTCCGCCTGCTCCTGCGGATCTGTATTTCGACTTTAACACTGCCTCTGTCAACAGCACCAGTGGTCAATTAAAAATGTCTGGGAACTTCAACTCATTCCTTACTGGAGTTGGATGTTGGACGGTAGGTTATCTTCCGACTATATATAACTGTAACGATCTTGATGAGCTGGATTGCTCCACGATCAAGGATTCTACTAAAACAGCAGATATATGCGGTACAGGTTTGGGTAATCAAACAGGCAGTTGTCCAGGATGGTATACCTATGTCAGTCCGGTTGCTACTACAATTCGTCTTGTTTCTGTATTCTGCGACGGAAATGGAAACGGGGAATGGGATTCAGTAGAGTCCGGCTACGTGCTATGTATCGAAGTTGAGCCGTTCCAGACTTCGCCAACACCTCCGGCAGATATCTGGGCAAGATATACTCTGAAATACAAATGCTGCCCTGCAGAATAATTAGCTCATAAATTAATCAGTAATGGCCTTGCATAAAGCAGGCCATTACTCACTTATATAGTACCAACATCTATCTTAATACTATGATTCGTTTATCACTTTCTTTCCCTTATTACAAGTTTATTCTCCTATTTACTATGCTGGGGTGCTGTACTTCAATCTATGCACAAAAGCCCATTATTGAATGGAGCATAAGCAACGGAGCTAACAGGCAAAATAAAATTATCGCCACAAATGATGGAGGCGCTATTTGGGCAAAAAATTCTACTGGTACCACCAATACCAGTACTCTCATCCAGAAATTAGATGCCAACCAACAAGTAATATGGGATACTATATATGGAGGTAGCGACGGCACCGATATTATAAATAATATCACTAAAGTACAGGGAGGATATGTGTTATCAGGCACCTCCACCTCTACCGATGGAACTCTGCAAGGAGTTTCCACAGGCACTTCCTGGTTTTTCAAAATCAATGAAGACGGTCATATGTTATGGCAAAAAAGATACAATGGTGCTCCCCCTTTCAATAGTGTACAAGAAACCCCTGACGGAGGTTTTATTGTATCCGGAACTGCTAATTCTAATACTTCATATGTAAGAGGATGGCACGAAGGAACCTATACCGAATATGCTACTGTACTTCCATCCGGAGATGCCTGGGCGGCAAAACTAAATGCATCAGGAGATACATTATGGACCACTCCTTGCATGGGCGGTACTAACGATGAAAGAGCATATGATATTAAAGCAGACATTATAAACGGTGGGTATATTCTTGCTGGAAGTGCCTACTCCACTGACGGAGACATCCTTTGGGGAAATCCCCGGGTTACGGACGGGAAATATTGGGTAATAAAATTAGACGATGATGGAAATATGTTATGGCAAAAAAGATATGGTGGTTCCAGCACTTTTGAATATGCCACCTCTGTACAAGTAACCAGTTCTGGGAAATATATAGTGAGTGGCCACTCCCAATCTTCTGATGGAGACATCAGTACCCCCAAAGGTGGTGGCAATCCTGATCTATGGGTAATATGGCTAGAGAACAACGGAGAACTGATACAAGACAAATCTTATGGAGGATTGGGCAGAGAAACCGCATGGAAAGCAAGCAGCATCTCTACTGCCGATGGAGGCTTTTTACTTCTTGGGCACACCAACCAAAGCGGAGGCGATATAGACGATTATGAATCCACAGGTAGTGAATGTCCATGGCTGGTAAAAATAAACAATACCGGTGATATTCTATGGACAAAGTACCTGTTCTTATACAACAGGGTTTCAGAAGGGATCAACTCTGCTTCCGAAACCCCAGACGGAGGGATACTTATCGGTTCGACAGGCTACTGGATAACAAAAATATCCACTTGTCCCGCTCATATCAAACTTACGGCTGAAATATGCATGGGAAAAAACTATGATTTCAATGGTACTATTCTCACTGAACCAGGAATCTACTATGATACCACCAGTCAAAACGGTGCTTGCCCTAACTATATTGAATTAACTCTTACAGTAAGACCAAAGTTCAAGCCTGTAATTACCCAATCAGGAAATATCTTAACGACCGATGTGTATAAAAGCTATTCCTGGATATTAAATGATACTCCTGTATCCTGGGCCAATACACAGACTTTAAAAACAGATGCCAGTGGAACATACAAGTTGTTTGTTACGGATAACCTTGATTGTATAAGCGATACAAGTGATGTTTTTTCTTTCTTATATGAAGGATGTGAAGCTCCTTCTATTAAATGGGCCAAAACATACGGAGGCCCAGGTTCAGACCGCATCAATTCTATTACTTCGATAACAGATGGCTTCCTTATTGCTGGTCTAACCAACTCTAGTGGCGGAGAGGTCAAAGGATTACACGGAACAGCAAATGATTTTTGGATTATTAAGATCAACAATGAGGGGGATACTCTATGGACTAAAACGCTGGGAGGAAATGGAGCTGATATAGGCTATGCCATTCGTGCAACCTCTGATGGTGGTTTTGTGGTAGTCGGAGAATCAGCATACAACGCAAATGCCGGAGATGTTTCAGCCACACGACCAATTCCAGGAGGCGGAGGAGCCGACATATGGGTTATAAAATTCAATTCTACCGGAACCATTGACTGGCAATATTTATATGGTGGTGGAACCGCTGATAATGCCTACTCTATAGAACCCACCTCTGACGGATATATCATTTGCGGCTCTGTAGCTCATGCTGCTACTCCCAATGGTACACATACAGGATCTACTCCTTACGGAGGTAACGATGGATGGATACTTAAACTTAATACAAACGGATCTCTTGCCTGGCAAAAACGGTATGGAGGAGCAGGGAATGACTATTTATACTCTATCAAACAAACAGCAGAAGGAGGTTATATCACGACAGGAACCTCACGATATTCGGCTACAGGTAATGGGAGTATCGGAAGTACTGCACGACCGATCACCGGAGGCGGAAATGATGACATATGGATTGTAAAAATGAATAGCACCGGCGACATCGAATGGCAAAAATTGTATGGAGGATCTGGAGCAGATATTGCGTACAGTATTAAACAAACAGCCGACGGAGGGTATCTCATAGCAGGATATGCAGGATCAACCTCTACTGACGGAACTCTTTCTGGACTTACGAAACCTGGAAATTTTGATTACTGGATCATGAAATTGAATAATACAGGAGAAATAGTATGGCAAAAATTATATGGAGGCAGTAATTCGGACCAGGCAACTTCTTATGATATTTTAGAAGACACTGAAGGGTATGTTTTTGCGGGTCAATCGACCTCTGTCAATGGTGACGCAACAGGGAATAAAGGAGGAAGTGATTATTGGGTAATCAAAACAGATCTTACCGGAAATATGCTATGGCAAAAAACCGCAGGTGGTTCTGGAAACGACCAGGTTAATTCTCTTACACAAACAGAAGACGGAGATTATATGCTAGCGGGTTATGTTTCAGCAGGAGGAATTACCGACTCTAAAGGAGGTGTCGACTTCTATGTGGTAAAACTCAGCGCCTGCCAGACCTGCACCACTCCGGTGTATGATACCATCTGTGCAGGAGACGTATATAATTTCAACGGTACTCCGGTGGCGGAAGCCGGAATTTATGCCGACACTACTACCTCCGGAAGCTGCCATCAGATACAAGCCGTAAAACTGTTCGTCAATCCCCTGCATGTTACGCCGCAGACAGCCTCTATATGCGCAGGAGAGACGTATGATTTCTTCGGAACTCCTCTTTCTCTGGGCGGAGAGTACAAAGATACCCTGGCTTCTGCACTGGGATGCGACAGTATCATAGTATTGACCCTTTCGGTAAATCCGCTACCGGTTGCTTCTGTGACGGCCAGTGAAAATCAATTAAGTACAGGGACTTTCAGCAGCTACAAATGGCTGTTGAACGGAGTAGCTACCGGAGAGACCAGTCAAACCATCACGGCCATTGAATCCGGAAATTACCAGGTAGTGGTAACCAACCTCTCCAACTGTACCGATACTTCCGCTGCCTATACGCACACCGTAATCACCGGGCTGACCAATGCCGACCGGAATTTTGTGACCTTATATCCGAATCCTGTCACCACGGAAATTACGTTGTCCTTCCGTCACTCCGACACTCATGAGATCTCCTTGTTCAATATGCAGGGGACAGAAGTACTTTCTCAGCATATTTCGACCGACTCGGCAACATTGAATGTCGAAGACCTCGCCCAGGGAGTATACTTCCTGAAAATATGGAACAACGGGACCTTAAAAGATATCCGGAAAATAGTGAAAAAATAAACCGGCCTGGTCTCTGCAATCACTCTGTTCCGGTTTCCTGATACCGGAACAGAGTGATTTTTAATTAATACCGGCCACTAACCAACTATCGCCTGGAACATGACTGAATATACCTAATTTACGGTATTTGTTTTCATATTCGCAGACCATACCTTTGTATTGTTTAGAATTAATCTAAATAACAAATTTTCCCTTTACGATATTTTTATGGTCTGATAATCAAGGGAACCAAAATTTCGGAAAAACATCCATTCTTTGATAGTCCGGCTGAATGTCGAATTTCAAAGAGAAATTGAAAAACTATTTAAAATACGTATTTGCATGAAAAACGTCCGTACCAAAAAACACAAAGCAACTCAATGGTTGCTATTACTGATGCCTCTGTTTTTAATTGGTAATACACCAAAAGACGAGAGTAAGATCTTCAAAAACCTGAACGCAAAAGAAACTACCTATTTTAGTTTTGCTTCCGGCAATGTCGCCACCGAAAAAGATGCGTGGGACCTTTCCTTTAATCATACGACTATAGAAGTAAAAAACGAAGCACAGTTGTTGGACAAAAATTTTGATGCGGTAGAAAATGCTCCCAAAAATGGTTATCAAAAAGACGGCTCCAATAAAAAAGCGATCCCTACCGGCAGTGGCAACGGATGGTACAAATACTCCATGTTCGACCATTCTATTAACCCGCTCCCGGGCAAAGTAATCATCGTCAAAACTTCAGACAATCGTTATGTAAAAGTTGAGATCCTGAGTTACTACAAAGATATGGACGGAGCCAGCGGTTATTATACATTCCGCTATCAGTATATAGAGCCATAAACCATTCGGGCGATGAATCATTCCATACGATCAGGCCAACGCACGTAAAACATAAGTTCAAAACGAATCATTCTACTACAATGAAAAACACTGCTGATATAAGCATTAAGATCGCCCTTCTATGGGTAATCATGGTTATCGGATTCGCTCTTCACGGGAGTTATCATGTTTCAGAAATCATATACGGCATAGACATCAAATCACCCAGGGCTACGGGTACAGTACCCTTACCGACTCACATTATCCGCATTGTCCTGGAAGCATGCATACTCCTGCTCGCTGCTCTTACCCTGACGATCGGCTCAAAAGGATTCCGGAAATTTTCTCTTATATGGTCCTTCCTTCTTCTCCCTTTAAACCTGTTCCATCTTGCCAGTACTGCAGTTCATGATATTTCTGATTACTCTCAGATCGCGATCCTGAGCCTGGTACTGGCGGTGAATGTATTACTGATCCTCACGATCCGTCAGTGGACAAAAACCGATGATTCATTTAACTGATTAACGTCTCTGAGTCTATGTGTGAAACAAGAATATTAGCTCAAACCTCTACAACGGAAATAGGCCATTGCGTTCATTGCAAAACGATCTTTCTATGGCACGCCAATATCCTGCTCTCTTTTTCGGAAGAGAAATTTGCAGAGTTCCGCAGTGCAGTACACCAGTATGATTTTGCGAGTTGCGCGATGACGTTTTCAGACAATATAGACAGGATATCGGTATGTACTCCTTCCTCAGACGTCAATCTTGTTTTTGACAAACTGGAATGGGCCGCTCTGCTCCATGCGATAGAAGATGCTGCTTATATGCAGGAAGTATACCAGATACTGGAACCGAATCAACGCTAATACCAATGCTCATGACCCGAATCGTTCTTGTAACATACTTATTATCCTTCCTGATCACTGGTATACATGCGCAGTCTCCTTATCCTAACCTGGACTTTTCAGAAAACAATTTCAATCATTGGAATACATACAGTGGACCACAAAGCGGATCCGGAGGGGCGAGAACATTTACTCATACCCCAATAATAACCCCCAACCCGCGGTTTGCGATTATTCATCCCAGTGCACAGCCCAACGATCCCAATACTTGCTACAACGTTTCTAAAATACCTAAAGGAAAAAACTATTCCATCCGTGTAGGTCCGCTTTCTCCCGGTGGGTATGGAACTCCGCAAGGATATGCATTATCCTACTCTCTTACCGTAGATGCCGACCGGCCGATCTTTATCTATCAGTTCTGTTTTGTACAACAGTTTGACCACGGTACCGCCGGAGGAGATCCTTATGGTTTTGGCGGCGGGACTGGCGGAACCGGACCGGCCAACAACGCCCAGATGTCGGTGCGTACGGTAGATGGAAGCGGCACCGAAGTCGGTGGCG
>CAYTGJ010000109.1:11032-15088 GCA_964437245.1 uncultured Chitinophagaceae bacterium | reverse complement strand
GGAATTGTCTGCTGCGGGCATTACAGATCCTGAAAAATTGGCCGATGTTTTTTTATTATATACTCCGCCATCGTTGGGATCCTGCATGGTAAGCATCCAGTCGAGATTCCATTTTATTTCGTCCAGTATATCCGGTACAGCGTTTGCACTCTCCGGAATATTGAGGTTCAGGGTATCCCAATAGGGCTTGAAATGCTCATACGAAGCCATAAGTGTATAGGTACTTATTCCCGAGTTTACAACATAACTGTTATAATCGCCGGCATCGTACCAGCCTTTGGGAGAAGGCAAAGGAGTACCAGTAGGTCTTGCAGCGCTTGCGGCGGAAGAATGAATGAGTACCACGTTATCGGGATGGCCTGCTGCTCTGGCATACACACCGGCATGCGCTGCAGTAATCTCCGTTGAACTCCTGTTAAAATAATAGGCTTTCATAGAGGCATGTGCGATTGGATATAAGACCTTATCTTTAATATCAAAGGTGAAAGAATTTCCTATCCCCGGTAGGTATAAAACATATGTGCCGGGGGTGACGAAAGATGAAAAGTCTGCTACTCGTACGGTTTCCCCGGATACCGGCCAGTTTGAAGAAGCGCTTAATGTCCCGGTAAAATAGGTGGTAGTCAAATCAAGCGATGTCACTGAAAAATTACCGGCAGGAGGATTTCCTGCTACTACTGCTATCTTAGGACAATCGGGATAAAAACCGATTTGATTAAGGCGGATATTGGTATTGGCTGCAGGCGCTGTTGGAGCACAGGTGGAGGCTCCTCCATCTTGTACTCCGCCTGTTCCGATTTGCAGGTTATCAAAATATACAGTACCATTAAAGGATGAACCCGGATTAAAGAAGAAAACTATTTTACTGATGGTGGTATTATCTACGGTGTAAGAAGAGGGATATGTCTGATTGAATCTTCCGGCAAAATTAAAGGTATAGGTGGCATAAGCATTGTTGCCTATCACATTTGCAGTTACAGGATTGGCATTGGTATACCTGCCGTTCTCGTCGCCAAGATCAGCACGGAGTGTAAAATTTGCAGAAGCTTTTACCTGAATGGTTACTACCGGATTTGCAGCAAGGTTAACAGGGGGAAATTCAAACTCAAACGTAGCATAATCAAATGCTGTCGCTACAATTTTAAGATCAGTACTTTCATTTTCGGTAAGCACGAAACTTGCTGTGGGAACCCAGCCACAAGATAAAGTAGCATGGTTAAAATTATCTCCTATTCCTTGGGAGTTTCCTGATATGCAGATCGCCAATAAAGAGATTAGAAGTTTAAATCGAAGTAGTGTCTGTCTCATAATTTAAATAATTGCCATAAAAATACTATTAAATATGTAAATAGTTTAATTATTGTAAAAATATTCGATAGATCGATCTTCGTTCTAAGACAAAATGGATTAGTGTTGTTATAAAATAAACCCATGGACAGCACTAAATGATGGCAGAGCCAATGGGTTAAACATGCTGAGGAAGGTTGTCTATTTATATAATTAGTGTACTATTTACTGTAAGTTATTTCGAAAACAGATACCGCATAAAATTTTCATAGAAAACATTGAGTAGGTAACTCTATCAGCTGTTAGTGGCTGGGCCGTGGTATCTTAAGTCTCCTTAATTTTTGAGAAGGGTTTTAATTCATTTCGATCGCTTTCGTAAAAATGTTTTCCTTTGTAACATATTTATCGTACAGATAGAATCCTACATTGATCATCAGCAAAGTCATAAATCCAGCAATTCCAGTGACACCATTTGTAATATCATTGCCCCCGGTAATATACAAAATGCTAATGCCGGCGATGGCGTTTAGTGTTCCGTGAAAAATAGCTGCTGTAAGCACTGAGTGTGATTTTAGCACAATATATGTCATAACAGGAGATAACAGGATACAAAAAACGATCATCATCCCCACTCCTGCTACGGGATGTTGCGGATAGTTGTGTCCGATAAGAATGAGGGGAAAATGCCATATTCCCCAGACAAATCCTGTAATCAGAGAAACGGATAAAAAGTTTTTATTTTTCAATGCTTTAAGAAGATAGCCTCGCCAGCCTAGTTCTTCACCCAGTGCAAAAAAAGCATTGATGGTATAGCCTGCAATGATTACTTGTACTAGTTGTAGGAGCAGAAAAACAGTGGGGGGAATTTTGGATAACTGTTCTGCTGCAAGTGCTGTCTGATCGGCTGGCAAAATAGAGAGCAGTCCTTCATAGGTAGTTGAAAATGAAACATTTGGGAAAAATAAATTTATTCCCAAGGCGATGAATGCATACAGAACGGGAACTGCTCCTGCTACTAAAAACCACCGGTTGAACCGGAAAGAAATAGCCAGGTTGCTAAATACTTTTTCCTTATGTATTTTTTGAAGAGTTATGGCACAAATAGCGGGTAATAGCATGTAAAATGAACCGAAAATTGTGTAAGTCAATCCTCTTGCTTCGCGTACTCCCAGCCAGATTGCTGTGCCTGCTACTACCCAACTTACAAGACAGCTTAAAACGATAAATTGAATTGCTTTTTTCATTCTGTGTATTTATTTTCAGGTTGAGTGTTGATACTTATACTTATAAGGTGAATTATCTCAATTCTTTTTACATTTTATGAGATAAAAAGGATAATTTTCACTGACTTCGGAAATCTCGAAGAGTCCTGCTCCTCCAAATTCATCATTAATGGTTTCTCTGTCGTAAAAAAACATTTTGACACCCCCAAACATTTCAAATCGATCTTTACTGATCCAGGTACCTTGTCCATATGTTTGAGCCTCTTTTGTGATGGCTGTGAAAACCATACATCCTTTTTCATTCAGTTGATTATAACATGCTCTGATGAGTTTTACTCTTTCTTCTTTGTCCAGTAAATGAATTAAACCGTAACAAAAAATCCCATCATATTTTTTGTTGTCGAAAGGCATATCAGTGACAGAACCGTGATAGATTACCAGGTCATTTCCGAAATGTTTTTGAGCGATCTCTATTGCTGTTTGGGAAATTTCAATTCCTGTAACGGTCATACCATTGTCTCTGAAAATTTGGGCATTCCGCCCGTAGCCAATTCCGGGAATTAAAATGCTTTTTACATGATGGGCAATAAAAAAGTCCTTGGTAAGAAAGGTAGATTTTGCAGGTTCCAGGCCCCACATTTCATGCTTGTCTTTAAACGCTTTTTCCCAAAAATCTGTCATAGTGTAAATACAAATCGTATATTCTAAATACCTTACTTAAATATACGAAATTATTCTCAATCAACAGAAAGCGACAGAAGAGAAAGGTTCCATTACATAAAGCTTTTGTATTTTTTACCCCCTCACTCCTATTCACTCTTTTATTCATTTTAAGTATTGCCGGAATTTAGTGTTTGGTGAGGGCTCCAAACACAGGTGTGCTCGGAATCGCTTTTATGTAATTCCATGGGACTTCCCTTCAATTACCTGGCTATTTCTAAGCAGTTTTTATATAATCCAGCGGGAGTTGCCATATTAATTTCTCCAAATGTATGCAGATAAAAATTATTTTGGATCTTCATTAGTTCGAAGTCAACATAAACTCTTTCTAAAGATTCCTTTGATTTAAAAATCAGTAAACCAGAAACTAATACTTCTTCCGGTGAAAACACATCTTTTTCTATAAAATCAATTTTGTAGAGTTGATAATTCTCCCTTGTTATACTGATAATTTCTGACAATTTCTGTTTTATTCTTTCCTGCTTCCTTTTAATAAGAATTTCTTTTACATCAATCGGCATATCACCATTTAAAACTTTTGCTTCTAACCAAACATTCTCAATTAACTCAGGATATTTTAGTGATTCAAGGAAGGTCTTTTCAAAGTCTACAAGGGACGGATCATCCCTGTTTATCTTTTTCTTATTCCCAAGAGTAAATATTCTTTGCATTAGATCTTTAGATATTCTTTTCAAATTTTCTAAATCGGTATTGTCATAAAAAAATTTGTAAGCGTAAGACCCTTTATATAAAAGCCCTCTCAAAATATATAAATTCGTTTCATTATTTCTGTAAATCCGAAAATCACTCCTATCATCCTCAAACC
>CAYTGJ010000109.1:0-11022 GCA_964437245.1 uncultured Chitinophagaceae bacterium | reverse complement strand
AAACCTTACGACGAAGTCTTGATATAAGGTATCTATGTAGCCAAAACAGTCACTATATAGTTGATCTTTTGTTAATCTTGTATCTATAGTTTCACTGTATATATATGCATTATTATTTTGTATAAGAATTTTCACAACATCCTTGGATTGAAAATCAATAGCCCAATTAACATCGAGACAAATTTCTAAGTCCCAGATATCGTCACTTATTTTCTTATAGCACGGATCTTTTTGCGCTACAACTCCTGTTGAATACATTAAGAAAACAAAAGAAAACAAAATATATTTTTTCATTACCATTTTTACTCCACCATAAATTGATTTAATTGCCTTTTTTGATCCTCAGCTTAAAATGTCCGGTTTGCAAAGGGGGATTTGTTGTCGTATATAGTTGCCCGTTTTTAATGATCACAAAGAAATCTTCTTTTTGTCCTTTCGTAAAGGACGCGGCAGAGCCAAAAGGAATTCTAAAAGATAAAAATTTGTCTATCAATAAATGCTTTCGGTTAACAGAAATTTCGATAAAGTCAGTTCCTTTTTTTTCGTTAAACAAATTTTTGTCTATCGGGATTTTTAAAAGTTCTATTGAGTGGCCCAATCGGTCATATCCTTTCAGTTGTTTCCTTGTCTGTTTATCGGAATATTCAACCTGAATTTTATCAAGTGTTCTTGCAATGGTTGAGTCAAGTTGTATGTATATAGTGTCTTTTCTAAAGGATTTCATATAAAACTGTCCAATCCTCATCGTTGCCGAAATATGAAACAACGTATCGTCTATTTTTTTAATTCTCCCAACGTAGTCGGCATAAACACCATTTTTATCTGTATTGTAAATGAAATAAACGGTGCTGTCTTTGTTAATATGAATGGTACAATTATATGCTTTCATCCTGTCTGTAGAAGTTCCAACGAAAGTCTGTCCAAATGAAAAAATATTTGTTAAAATAATTGTCAATATGGTTATTAAATACTTCAATATTGCCTGGTTTGTTAAAATGCCCTATAACGGTTGGCATATGAGTAGTGGCGGTTTTCGGAGCGAGTCGTTATCAACCGAGGCAGAAATCAAAATAGAAGTACTGACCTTGGCAACCCACAAGCCCCGCTATTACTTATATGCCGTGTTGGCGTTAGTTATTTTTTTGTATTCACAATATATTTTCCATCAATGTATTTATATTCTTTATCAGATTCTAAAGAAATAAAACTATCCTTACAGCCTTTAGTAAAACCATATTCTATACGATGAACTTTTAAATCATACCACTCAGAATTATTATCAAAAATCTCAAAGGTTTCTAAATACCTTTCTGCTTCGCAATCATCATTCTCAGATTCAGGAATTTTCCATCCAGAGTTATCATATTCAGTGTTAATTGATCGTAGATATGTAAGTTTATTTAACTCTAATAGTTGTATACTTTTTGTGTTCTCAAAGTGATTATTACCTGTGCTCTGAAATGTTGTAATTAAGGCTTTTTTATTTTTCCCTATGTCCACAACTTCAAATGTACTTGCTTCTCCAATTGGACCTACTCCTTCCGATTTTATTGAATCAACAAGTATTGCATTGTCCCCAACTGTTTTAAAAAAGTATAAATCTTGGTATCCAAATTGATGTCCATGTTGTGTTCCATAGGGAGCTTCTAATATCGCCAATATATAGTTACTATTATTAAGATTTATTTTGGACTTAAAAACAATCCTATAAACAACGCTGTCTTGATATGAATAAATGTCTTCATCACCTTTGTATTTACAACTATAAGTCTTTCCACCATTATCAGTTGTGCCGTATATTTTTTTAAGGATATAACTGTCAGATGGCATTTCCTGACCGAACGAATCAAGAAAACGTAATAAAATCAATGCAATCAATATATTTCTCATAAACTCTATCAAGTACGGAGTTTTTTTATAATTAACGCCAACACTCAAATATAAGCAATTGAATTCAATCGGCGGGGTATGTTCTGTGGCATATGGAATATAGCGAGGAAAATTATGTAGCTGCAGGAGGTTTCATCTCAACAGCAATGGATTTAAACTCATGGAATCGATCTCTGCACCACGGAAAATTTCTAAAAAATAAAACGCATAAAAGTCCCTGTCGGGTGTTATTTTATTAAGTCTATGGTATACTCCAGGACTTCATCTTTACCATCGATTATATTCTGTATATTCGTCGGATTGAACGGATGATCTGGGGGAACTCCATGTCCCGGGAATAGCGTATTGTTTACATTTAATAGGTTTAAGACCAACGGTATCTGTACTTTTAGGTTGGAATAAGGTAAATCAAATATGTTGTAATATCCGGATGCAAAACCGTTGTAAACACACCCCGACTCTTCTCCAACGATTACACCCCGATGGTTGTGATGAAAGGTAGACGCAAAATGAGAGGAGGAAGAATTGGACTGGCCGTCAATTAGTAAAAACACCTTTCCGGTAAAAGGCTGACTGGCTGGCTGCTGTAAGCCCATCCCAATGTCGTTTGAAGAGATAATTCTAAATAGGTTGTTGTTGGTTTGTTCGTAGGTAAGAGTACTGTCGTTCAGGATTAGTTTTTTTAATGTCGGAAAGGTTACTACTTGTTCTTTAAGATAATTGAAAGGATGAGTAGAAAGCTTAGAATATAAATAGATGGCATATTTTCTTGGACCTCCTATATTCCATCTCAAATCGATAATAAGATTCGTAAGGTGTTTATTTTTTATTTCATCAAAACATGAATCGATGAAGGCATAATATTCTTTTTCTTCAATGGCTTCAAAGTAGACTATTTTTAGGATCGCTGCTTTTTTTTCTTCTATAACGTTAAAAGAATATGAAGGAGTAGCCAGTACAGCAGGCTTTCTATGTTCTTTCTTCTGTTCTTTTTCTATTACGGATTCACTTAGTGCCTGAAGGTCTTTTATTTGTTGGAGTTTTCCTTCGTACTTGGTTTCTAGCTGAAATACTGTAGGATTGCCGTATATACTGGGATAGAAGAAACAGAACCATCCTTCAAGAATGCGCTCACGTGTAGTTTCGATATACCCATCGACTACTATTGATTTCTTTAAGTTTGTAAGGATTTCCGAACTTTTGATACCGTTGATGGATAATATCTCTGCACCGTTTTTAATTTCGGTACGGTCGGTGAAGTTTTGATAAATATATAAACGGTTTGAAATAATTTTTACATCCAAAGGAAACAACAAAGTCGCTTTTGCGGAATCTTTGGGTAATTGACAATGCGTATGTGCATCGCGGATGGCTAAGAAAACCGGGAGAATGAATTGATGAAATTCATGAACGGTTCGTTCCTTTGTAATATTTTTTTCTAAGGTAGAAAAGAGTTTGTTAATTTCTATTTGACTGGAAAACCGATAAAGTGAGGGATGATGATATTCTAATTTTTCTTTTAACAAACCTAGTTCCGTTTTTTGTTCTTGAATGGACAACCGTTTGGAATAGCTGACGGTTGTTTTCGTATCTCCTTTTGGGAAGGTGTAGTTTAGGTGATCTACTTTCTGATCGATTGTCAGGAGTGAATAGTTTACCTCTGTGAGAAAACAAACATCGTCTATAAAAAGAATCCCCTTGTTGCCGCTATTCCCTTTTATCTGCCATTCGAGAGCACTTAATGAGGCAGCGGAGAAAGGTACTTTTTGTCCCCAGGAAGGTTGACTAAAATCCGATAAAATTAATATTATAGTAGTCCAATCTTCGCTTGCTGAAAGATCTTTTTGAAAGAAGCAGTAATCCTTAACGTTGGATGTCTTATAGATAAGGCTGTGCGCCGCTCCTTTGTATTTGTAGCGGATTCCTTGTACAATGGAGAGGTCAAGTTGCGAGGAAGATACACTCGTACCAATCGTAACATTTGGTTGCCATTTTAAATTGTTCTTCTCTAATTGGTAAGAAACTCCCAATACTTTATCAGGTCCTTTATTATGATTCCAGTCAATAGTGGATGCTCCACCATTGCTCTGATCATTATAGGTATACCAATCCTGACCAAAAGCATTTTTTGGGAAAGGTTCGTTAAACTGGTCTAACCATATACAGTTATTTTCTTGTTGGCAAAAAGCAGGAGAGCTGAGTAATGGCAGTAGGTAAAAAATACTGTTGAATAAAATTTTGTTCATTGAATTTCAGTATTGATTAATAAAGTTAGATGAAATACAAAAAAAGTAACGTGTACTGGAATAAAATTATTGTGATTGAATTATGTAGACAGATTGAGCCGTTGTTGAAGGGGTTAGTATAAGCCGGAGTGTGGCCGAACGGTTGTCGTTATGCGTACATACTATGTGCAACTCAACGTTTAGATTTGATGATATTGCTTATTTTCTAAATTTTTATATTATATTTAATTTGCAAACTACAATTTTTGATCTATTTATGAATATTCCTCACAAATTACTTCAACTAGGGCTAAAAAAGACAATCCTTGGATATGCGTTGTTTACAGCCATTGCCTTGCTGGTAGCCTACTTTTTAAAAGCTTCTCAGGAAACTTTATTACTTATTCTTTTTATGACAGGTTCTAATGCATTTGTCTTTTTATTCCTGGCCGTTCTTTATTTAAAGCAAAATCTGCATGTCAGGGATACCATCAATCCGATCGGAACAAACCAGTTTACCGCCCTAAATCAGCTCGAATCCCGGATCAATACGCATACAACAGAGACCTTATTCTGGAATGTAAACCAGCTGGAAGCTTCCCACTATCTTCAATCTTTCATTTCCCCCCGTATTCCATTACCCAATACCCGTCAGGGAGCGGCTTCCCCGGATCTTTTAAGTACTATTTTTCAAAAAATTATTCTAAATGATCCGAAAACCATTGTTGAGTTGGGGTCTGGGGTCTCTACACTTTTTATGGGACATTTATTGAGAGACCGTAAAATGCGTGGAAAAATACATTCGGTGGATCATTCTGAAGAATATTTTAAAATTACGGAGGAAAATATTTTAAATGCAGGGCTTACCAATGAAGTTACGCTCTACTATTGTCCGCTCATAAAATATGTTATGAAGGAGAAAGAATGCCTTTGGTACGATATCAGTGGTCTTACGGTGTCTTCGATTGATTTACTTATTATCGATGGCCCTCCGGGTTTTCTTCAGGAAAAAATGCGTTATCCCGCTCTTCCGTTACTTATAGACCGTCTGGCCGAAGGAGCGTTGATTATCGTGGATGATTATAAACGATATGACGATTCTGAAATGGTAAAGGAGTGGCTTAGTGAAAATTCAGAACTGAAACTTATCGCTGAAATAAATTCAGAGAAAGGCACTGCCATAATTCAGAAAGTAAGCAAGTAATTTTCTATACAACCTGTACTGATTAGGAAGGTTTCTTTAAAATGAGTACTCAGTAAACCCTAAAAAAAACGAGTATAAATATAGAGTTTCTCTTTATTTATACTCGTTTTTTTATTCAGGAACCAATTCTGCTCCCCTACTCTTTTGTTTTTATGAGCAGGAAAAGGGTCGTGAGGTCCAGAGGTTTATTCGTACTTAGACCAGTAAAGCTTCTTCAACCAATTCATTTTTGAATTCAACTGCACCTGTTGACACATCATAAATTCCTCCAACGATTCCGACTTCACCGTTTTTAATCATTTCGCTTAGAATTGGACTTCTGTTAACAATTGCATTAACTGTCAGTTGAACATTTATTTCCGAAACTTTTTCAACAAATTCACTATTGCTGGAATCCCTGTTTGTTTTAACTGTTTTTTCAGAATCAACAGCGGGTTTAATTTTATTTAACAACGAGGTGAGATGTCCCATTTCTTTATGATCACAGGCTCCTTTGATCGCACCACATTGGGTATGTCCGAGTACAACGATCATTTTTGCTCCTGCGAGTTTACAGGCAAATTCCATACTTCCTAATATGTCTTCATTCAATACATTCCCCGCAATACGTACACTGAAAATGTCACCTAACCCCTGGTCAAAGATCAACTCAGTGGAAGTTCGGGAATCAATACAACTCAGGATAATTGCAAACGGATGTTGTCCTTCCGAAGTCTCGTTTACCTGCTGAAGAAGGTTTCGATTTGCTTTTAAGTTGTTAACAAATCTTTCGTTACCATTCTTTAATATTTCAAGAGCTTTTGCAGGTGTTAAAGAGTCTTGTATTTCTTTTGTTAGTGTTTTCATAGTCTTAGTTCTTTTTTTCAATCTGTTTCACCCCTATAATACGAGGAAGAGATTAAGATCTGATTAAAATGAGATTAAAATCTGATTAGAATGTAGATTAAATGAATTCAGATCCTGTAAGAGGAGGATATTTTTCATTTACTCCTGAAGGGAAAGAGTTATTTTTTCTGGATTTCCACAC
The DNA here is from genome assembly GCA_964437245.1 of uncultured Chitinophagaceae bacterium. Lineage (GTDB taxonomy): Bacteria > Bacteroidota > Bacteroidia > Cytophagales > Cytophagaceae > JANYCO01. Next base: position 4,676 of record CAYTGJ010000109.1, on the reverse strand, counting down.
TATTGACCTTGAAGGACTTCCCGTATTTTTTAAACCGCACCAGTAAGAAATATTTTTGATGATGCTCGTAATGTTGATACCCTAAAAGGTGGTAAAAGGATGCCTTGTAATAAAAATTACCTTCGTGATCCGTCAGAATGTGTGCAAGGACTTCTTCAGCCTCATCCAGATAAGGATCAATAATATGCTCCAGGTCCTGGCACTCAAAATCTTTGCATAGAATAGCCCCCAGGAATAAAGGAGAAGATGTTTGTGACAGTAGAAAGGTTTTCTGATTTTTTTGTTCTTGTGTGTCAAATATGTTTTTTGAAGAATCTGTCTGTAGATAAAGGATACTTCTGCTATGAATAAGGGAATCACTTATAAGCTCATTAGAATTGTTCCCAAACGTGCTGTATTCATTGGAGAAAGAAATGGTATCTGCAAAGCTTTGATACCATTTCTCTAATTCCAATAACCTTTGATAAACAGCTTCTTTTGCTTTTTTGGTTGAATTTTTAGGAGTCTTATTTTTTTGTCCTTGACAAGTAAAGGATATTGCCAATAATGCTATAAGGATGATATTTTTCATCGGCTTTCTTTGTCAATGATTTCCTGTTCTGAAGTGGAGATTCTTTTGTCCGTACATTCCAAATGCCATTGCTCTTTATCGGCAGCTCTGATCAATCCGAATTCTAATGCTATGAGATCAACCATCGCATCATTTCTATTCATGTATGGACTGGAGTTTACATCAATTGCATCTCCTGTTAAATGCAAACTCGTGCCGGTTAAATCAGTGTTAGGAAGACGTTCTTTTGTTCCTGGCCTGTAGCCTTCCGCAGCGGCACTTGTTTTATCCTTACGACCTCTGTCAAAAGTCAATACATATTCTTTTACTTTTGTAAAATCTACTTTCGTAGCCTTTAGTTGATCTTTGTCTTTTGGATCAAAAGTGAAATGTTCTTTTTTAGCCCATGCGTTGCCATCTTTATCGGAGATAACGTCGGCAGACGGAGACTCATTATGCATTTTGATTAAGTTATTTTCTATTTCCGTCTGCTTTGCTGATTTATGCAATAAAAAGTGCTCTGTACTCCATAAATGTGCTACCGAAGGAGCCCGGACACCACTGGTTACTAGCATTGATCCGGAATACATTCCGGAGGCAACAAGGAATTTATGGAACCTTTTTACCCGGTCTTCTAAAAGGGCTGAAAGTTGTTTGCCATTTTCAGCTCTGTCCTGAGCTGTGATAGAAAGTTTACTGGATACATTTTCTGTGTACTCTGTAAAAAAAGAGGAGTCGTTGGCAGTTTTTCTCGCAATAGTTAAGGCGCTTCTTTCGTCACTGTCCTCTTTAATACCAATAGCGTTTATAATAAAATCCTGTCGCTTGTTATAAGCTTCGTCTTCTATTAATCCTTTGGAACTGTAACTGATCTTTCCTTCGTTAGTATAGGTTCTTATTGTCCTGCCAGCCAATGAATATTCGGAGTACAATCCCATTGCTTTTGCTGTACTTCCTGATGGACTTATGATTCCATCGGGTTGCTTATTACCACATTTTTCAGATTGAAATTTCTTAATGGCGGAGATCAGTTCTTTGTCGCAAGTACCTTTTGTTAAGGAGACCTCTGTGAGTTCTACGTTGAATTCTTCTGTTGAGATGGACTTCAGGTAGGTTGTTACCTTTTTGACATCTTCCGCTTTATTGGTAGAAGGTATTTTACCATCTGCTCCGACAGTGTCGGTTAGTTTCTGGTCTTTCAAATAACTTTTCCATTTGCCGTCCCTGCCTCCGTAGACATTGTTTAATTTACTATTGTAAGGGAATAACTTAAATGCAGCAGGAGAACCGGGGGAAATTACTCCTGATTGTGAAAAACTGTGGGTCTTCTGAAATTTTTTTATGGTGGTTACGAGCTTCTCATCTGATATCCCATTCGTTATTGAATCGTCAGAAACATCGTATTTTAAAGCTTTTAAAGCTGAAGCCAGGGAAGTCACATCAGCAGTATTATTTTCTGAATCCAGTCCTACAGCGGCTGAAATTCCGGAAAATAGTTTGTTCATAAAGGTGATGGAAGAAGAAACCACTATATCTTCTTCTTTCCTTTGAATTCCTGCTCCTATTCCTGAAATATGGGTATTTTTCCCTTCACTTGCCAATTTCCCAGCCTCATCTGCTTCTTTCTCGAGAGAAGATTCTGTATTTATTTCCAGTCCTTTTCCGTGTATTTCTCCTTGTCTGACCTTCCCGTTTCCTTGTTGTACTACGTGGGCCAATTCATGTCCTATTAACTCCTGACCCTGCAGGGAAGAAGGATTGTATTCTCCGGGAGCAAAATGAATATCACGATCCTTGGTGTATGCCCTGGCATTAATGTCTTGAGCAGAAGAGGAATTGGGATAAATGGTTACTGCAGAAAAATTTTTATTGAAACAGCTCTCCATCTTAGTCTGTACTTCTTCTGGCAGCTTACCAGAGGAGGTTGTTTCTGTTTTTTGTTCTTTTTCCTTCCCTAAATTTGTTAATAATTTGGGCTGTATTCTGGAATAGACTTTGGGTTGTATCTTTGATTGTACCTTTGGGATTAGATGAGGAGCCCGGTAACTGAAGTCGTTGTGTTCAGGATCAACATGCGTATTGGTCTGTAACTCTTTTGCCATAAAAAATGAAATATAAAAATGATCACTAAATGTGTTGTTTTCTCAAAAATACACATTATTTGTAAAATTTTACAACAATTTCAGTATCAATTGTTTTTTACTCTGCTTCCTTATCTTAATTAACACCTTTTCAAATATGTTTTTTACTAAAAAACGTTTAATTTTATTGAAGTTTCCAGAGAAATAAAATAAGATAATTGAAACGCTCTTATTCAGTATCTTGAATCAGATATCTGAGAGGGTATGAAAATTAATCCGGTACAACCTGACTTTTATACACCAGCTCACCTGAGTGCGTGATCTGAATTTAACTATATAACGTGAATATAAAGCGAGCCAAACTTCCTCATCATTCTATATTAAAAAACGATAGTTCCTTTGAATTTATAGACAGTTATCAGGCTGAATTTACGGACGAGGATAACAGTGTTGATAGTACAAAAATAGGGAAACTGTTCTTTGTTTCCTCTCCCTCATGGATTGACCGGTTGTTTACGTTTCGAAATAAACTCGTAGGAATGTTAGGCTTGAAAACGGCGGGAGAACCATCCGGACGCGATAAAGAGCTTGAAGCATTTAAATGTGAACCCGGCGAGCAGATCGGACTTTTTAAAGTATTTGACAAAACTGATACGGAAGTTGTTTTAGGAGAAGATGACAAGCACCTGGATTTTCGTGTGTCATTGTTTTTAGAACAGCAAGACCCGAACTTCCCGGGAAAGCATCTGACCATTTCAACCACCGTAAGGTTTAATAATTGGTTTGGTAAAGTATATTTTATTCCTGTCAGACCTTTTCACAAGCTGATTGTCCCTGTCATGCTGAAGGGAATACTGCATAAGCTCGGCGAGAAATAAAGTATGACGGAGCACCAACGCTCTCTTCAATAAAAGGATCATTACACAACAAGATCCCCCTCTCCTTTTCCTCTGATCAATGATGTTGAGTGACAGGAAATGCGCTTTATACAATTAGTGAATAATATTTAAGATAAATTTGTCTTAAATATAAAATAATGTTAGATTTACAATACAAACCAATAGCAGAATGTTTTCGAAAGCTTGCGAACACGGTATTAAAGCGATGATCTATATTGCTACTCAGTCCCTTGAAGGAAAACGGGTGAAGATCGGCGATGTGGTGGAAAATTCAGGTTCTCCCGAAGCTTTTACTGCTAAGGTACTCGGGGCGCTTACTAAACATAAGATCGTTCACTCCCTCACCGGACCTTATGGAGGCTTTGAAATACCTCCCGGAAAAATGAAAGAAATAAGAGTCAGTGATATTGTGAAGGCTATTGACGGGGATTCTATTTACAATGGTTGTGCATTGGGTTTGAAAGAATGCAGCAATGTTCATCCTTGCCCTATGCATGAAAAATTTGTAGGAGTACGAAGCGAGCTTAAAAAGATATTGGAAACGACCAGTATACACGATCTTGCCATCGGACTTAAGTCGGGAAAAACAGTATTAATAGGATAAAAAAATTTACTTCTATTTACGACAATTTTATCGTTAATTAAAAATTATGAAAGAGTTGAAAGACATAGAGACGCTGGACGACATCAAAACTCTGGTAGATGTTTTTTATAGTAAGGTCCGGGAAGATGAATGCCTGAAAGATATTTTCAACCAGGTGATCCGGGACAGATGGCCCGAACACCTGGAAAAAATGTACCGTTTCTGGCAAACAGTGCTGCTGGAAGAACATAGGTACACAGGAAGTCCTTTTCTCCCTCATGCAAAGCTTCCGGTTGACCAAGAGCATTTCAGTCAGTGGTTAAACTTGTTTTCCGGAACAGTAGAGGAACTTTTCAGCGGAGAAAAAGCGGAACGTGCCAAGTGGCAGGGTGAACGAATGGCAGAAATGTTTTTGTCTAAAATTCAGTATTATCGAAACAATTCCTCAACTCCTTTATTATGACGACAGTAAAATTACCGGTAGCATTAGTCGCGACCTTTCTTTGGATAGGTTTTGTATGTGCCATCAGCTTTATGGAAGCATGGTTGAAATTCCGTGCTCC
>CAYTGJ010000108.1:8426-15159 GCA_964437245.1 uncultured Chitinophagaceae bacterium | reverse complement strand
GATTATCACAAGCCTACCGATACGGTAGATAAAATAAACTTTGAAAAACTGACCAAGATCACCCGGCTTGTTTTTTATACCGCCTGGGAACTGGCTAACCGGGAAGAAAGGATCAAAGTAGATGTCCGGGAGGACTAAGGGCATTGTTCAGAAAATAATTATTTCTGCGCCGTAAACTGTTAAGGGCTTTTTTTTGTTGAGTCTACAGGTATAGAAACCGATGCGGATGAAAATCATACAAAGTATAACCTGTCTTCTGCTGATGGGGATATGGGCTTGCGATGCCGGGAAAGGTGGGCAGGCGGTCAGTAAAAATATAGAGGGTATAAAACAACAAGAGGTAGGTATGACGACAACTACAGCTACATTTGGTGCCGGGTGCTTCTGGTGTGTGGAAGCTGTCTTTCAGAATCTGGAAGGAGTCGTATCGGTTGTATCCGGATACGAAGGCGGGAAAATCAGTAATCCTACTTATAAGGAAGTATGCAGCGGACTTACAGGGCATGCAGAGGTCATCCAGATCATATATGATCCGGCGGTCATTTCATTTGAGGATCTACTGGAGGTGTTCTGGCAAACTCATGATCCGACTACACTGAACCGTCAGGGAAATGATTCCGGTACACAATACCGTTCGGTAATCTTCTATCATAACGATGAGCAGAAAATACTTGCCGAAAAATATAAAAAAGAACTGGATGCGTCCGGAGCATTTGACCAGCCGATCGTTACAGAGATCAGTCCGGCTTCGATCTTTTACAAAGCAGAAGAGTATCATCAGAATTATTACAATGAAAATGGTAGCCAGCCCTATTGTACCTTTGTCATAAAACCTAAAGTGGACAAAGTAAAAAAGGTCTTTGGTGATAAGCTTAAAAAATAAAGACAAAGAGGGAAAACAATTGTTTTCCCTCTTTGTCTTTTAGTACAACTTTTACAGAACCTATACTTCTTTTTCTGTTTTTTTCTTTTCCCCTTTGCCGTTTTTCCTTGTTCCGCCGAATAGTTTTGCTTTCATCACAATGGATTTTGTAACCGTGAAAAATTCTTTGTGAATATCAAACACGGGTTCGTCTCCCGGCATTTTCTTGACATAGATGCCATCTTCCAGAAGGGTATAAGAGTTGACATTGTCGCGAAGATTGTAGTCGAGTATATTAATGGTTTCCTGTTTACAAAGAGGATCGGTGATCTGGAACAACGATTCCACGCGGCGTTCGAAGCTTCGGATCATTACGTCGGCACTCCCTCCGAATACTTTCGGGTCTCCGTTGTTGTGGAAATAGTACAGTCTTCCGTGTTCCAGGAAATTCCCTACAATGGACTTTACTTCAATATTTTCGCTTAGGCCTTTTCTCCCCGGGCGAAGACAGCACATACCACGAATGATGAGCTTGATAGAAACGCCTGCTTGAGAAGCTTCGTACAATGCATCGATCGTATGAAGATCCTGGAGGGAGTTCACTTTGATCACAATCCCGCTAGGAAGACCTTTGCGGGCATTTTCTGCTTCTATATTGATCAGGTTGATCAGTGCTGTTCGCATATCACCGGGTGAGGTGATCAGGTACTGGTACACATCCGGTTTAGAATGCCCTGTGATTACATTGAAAAATTCATTTACATCGTGGGCGTACACCTCATTAGACGTAAGCAAACTGATATCGGTGTACAACCTGGCCGTATCTTCGTTGTAGTTCCCGCTCGACATGTGTACATACCGTCTTACTTTTCCGTCCTGTTCACGTCGTACGATCATCATCAGTTTGGTATGGGTCTTTAACCGGCTGACTCCATATACGACAAAGCATCCGGCTCTCTGAAGCCTCTGTCCTTCGTTGATATTATTTTCTTCGTCAAATCTTGCCTGTACTTCAAACAGTACGGAAACATGTTTGCCATTTTCTGCTGCTTTCAGCAATGCATTGGTGATCCGTGATTTTTTGGCGAGTCGGTAGATCGTTATTTTGATGGCCAGTACATTTGGATCTACGGAAGCTTTTTCCAGCATGTCTACGAGCAGGAGCATGTTGTTGAAAGGCTGATGCAGTAAAACATCGTTCTTCTTGAGATAATCAAAGATTCCGATCTCATCTACATTCGGGTAAGTGATGGGCTTTACCGGTGGCGGTGCCACAAAGGCCATCTTTTTGAATTCCGAATGGTTAATGATTTGCCAGAAACCGGTAAAGTCAATTAAGCTGTTGTTCTCACAGATGTTGAATTCATCCAGTTCGTACCGGGTCTTGAGGATATCCATCATCCAGGTAGAATATCCAGGTTCGATCTCGATCCGTACTACCCGGGCGGTTTTCCTGGATTTTAATTTTTTTGTAATTTCTTCGATATACTGTTCTTCCAGGTCATCGCTTTCTTCCAGTGTAAAGTCTCCGTTTCGGGTGATCCTGAACGTACTGATCCTGATGATCTCAATATTCCGGTAAAGCTTATGGATATTCCATTTTATGATGTCTTCCAGCGGGACAAACATAATTTTGTCTTCACGGTGTATTTCATAAAAGCGGGGAAGATTTTGTGGTACCGGAACAAAGGACAGCCGTTTGTTATTGTCTTTTCCTGCATTTTCCTGTTTGGTAATGACGCCCAGTGTCAGGAGTTTATTGATCAGGATAGGGAAGGAATGATAGCTGTCGTACGCCATCGGAGTAAGCATCGGATAGATCGTATTCCGGAAGTATTCTTCGATGAGATAGAACTCAGCTTCGTTGAGGTCTTCTTTTTTGGCAATGATAAAACCGTTTTCTTCAAATTCAGGATACAGTGTCCGGGACAGGTAATCGATCTGGTGGTTATAGAAATTCTGTATCTCGGTCAGCAATACTTCCTTGAAAGCTACTTCCCGTAAACCGGAGTTATCGATTCTTGCTTTTCCGTAATCCAGGTAATTGTACAAGCTTCCTACCCTGATCTGAAAAAATTCATCCAGGTTGGAGGAAGTGATTGCCAGGAATTTTAACCGTTCAAATATATTCCGGTCTGTATTTTTAGCCTGATCAAGTACTCTGGTGTTAAAGTTGATCCAACTCAGATCCCGGCTTATATAATTACTATCGTTAAGTTGATTTCTGTTTTTTACTGACATAACCTGTGAATGCTGCTATATTGTCTTCCTTTTATACTAAAATCTAACCAATTTACTTTTAGAAACAAATATGAACATTTAAAATTAAGATCATATAAAAAGGGCTCGTTTGCTAGAGCCCTTTTTATGTTAAATAATTGTTATCTGATTTTGTCTCTTACTTAGACATCTACCCGGGCATATTTTGCGTTTTTCTCGATAAACTCCCGGCGAGGTCCTACTTCGTCTCCCATTAGCATGGAGAAGAGGTGGTCTGCTTCGGCGGCAGATTCCACGCTTACTTTCTTGAGTGAGCGTGAATCCGGATTCATGGTCGTAGCCCAAAGTTGTTCCGGGTTCATTTCTCCAAGACCTTTGTACCGTTGTACTCCCACATTTTCTTCTTTTCCGTCTTTGGCCAGTTCTCTTACGGCCTGCTCTCTCTGCTCTTCTGTCCAGCAGTACTTCTCCTGTTTCCCTTTTTTTACAAGATAAAGAGGAGGAAGGGCGATATAAAGATAGCCGCTGTCTACCAGGTCTCTCATGTATCGGAAGAAGAAAGTCAGGTTTAATGTACGGATATGACTTCCGTCGATGTCGGCATCCGTCATGATGATAATTTTATGGTAACGAAGTTTGGAAAGATCAAGTGCCTTGTTGTCTTCGGTCGTCCCGAATTTTACCCCCAGGGCAGTGATCATGTTCCGGATTTCCTCATTTTCGTAAATACGGTGTTCCTGAGCTTTTTCTACGTTGAGGATTTTACCTCTCAAAGGCAGGATCGCCTGAAACCTTCTGTCTCTTCCTTGCTTGGCAGATCCTCCTGCAGAGTCACCCTCTACGAGGTAAAGTTCGCAACCTTCCGGGTCAGAATCAGAGCAGTCGGCCAGTTTGCCGGGAAGACCTGTTCCTGAAAGTACATTTTTCCTTTGTACCATTTCCCGGGCTTTCCGTGCGGCAATTCTTGCCTGAGCTGCCAGTATCACTTTTGAAACAATTGTCTTAGCTTCTTTCGGATGTTCTTCCAGATAGGTGGAAAGTAATTCTCCAACGGCTACGTCTACTGCTCCCATTACTTCGGAGTTCCCCAGTTTGGTTTTTGTCTGTCCCTCGAACTGAGGTTCTGCTACTTTTACCGAAATAATAGCCGTAAGTCCTTCTCGGAAGTCATCTCCGCTGATTTCAAGCTTTGATTTTTCCAGCATTCCTGATTTGTCGGCGTAGGCTTTCAGTGTTCTGGTCAGCGCTCTTCTGAAACCTGCCACGTGTGTTCCTCCTTCGTGAGTATTGATATTGTTGACATAGGAAAAAATATTCTCCGAATAAGAAGTATTATAAAGGATCCCTACTTCGATCGGAATTCCTCCTTTGTCTGTTTCAATATAGAGAGGCTCGGGAATGAGTTTTTCTCTGGTGGCATCCACGTAGTCTACAAATTCTACCAATCCTTTGGTAGAGTAGAACGTATCCGAAACCGGATTTCCCTGCTCGTCTGTTTCTCTCAGGTCTTTCAGATGAAGTTTGATCCCTTTGTTCAGAAAGGCCAGTTCTCTCAGACGGGTAGCGACCGTTTCGTATTTATATTCCTTGGTAGTAAAGATGGTATCGTCCGGAGTGAAGGTAACAATAGTTCCTGTTTTGGAGGATTCACCTATTACTTTTACATCATATTGAGGAATGCCGATTCTGTATTCCTGCTGGAATATTTTTCCTTCCCGGTGTACATTTACGATCAGGAGTTTTGAAAGGGCGTTCACGCAGGAAACCCCCACACCGTGAAGTCCGCCAGAAACTTTGTATGTATCTTTGTCGAATTTCCCCCCCGCATGGAGTACGGTCATTACGACTTCAAGGGCTGATTTTCCTTCTTTGGCATGCATGCCGGTCGGAATTCCCCTTCCGTTGTCCTCCACTGTGATGGAATTATCTTCATTAATGGTTACAAATATCTCATTACAATAGCCTGCAAGCGCTTCGTCTATGGAATTGTCTACTACCTCCCATATTAAATGGTGAAGTCCTTTAATTCCGATATCGCCAATGTACATGGCCGGACGTTTTCTTACAGCTTCTAAACCTTCTAAAACCTGAATGTTGTCCGCTGAATAATCTTTAGGTATTTTCTCTGTGATCTCGCTCATATTATATGAAAATTACAATATGTAAAAATACAAAAAAATATGCGTATTCCCATACGGAAATCCAGATTATGTGCATAAATAATATTAATATAATCTACTTATTATCAGTATTTTATTTGCTTTAAAGAAAGGCTTGTGGAAAAGATTGACTTTTATAATAAAATCCTATGTCCATCGTCCTGATAATTGTAATTTATGACTATGAAAAGCGAACCTGAAAGGGGGAAGGTGCAGGGGATTTCCCGGATCATTTTTTATAAGGTCCGGTTTTTTTTCATCCTGTATTTGTTTTCTGCAATAAGCATAAAATTGAACCTCTACATTATCAAAAGTTTTCAAATTTGCTCATTATTAGTAAATTGTGTTTTGAGCATTGTTTTCTATGAATTTAACTACCTTTGAGGATGAAACATATACTCTACTTTTTACTATTTTTTTCCCTGACCGCTCAGCAGAAGATCGTCGCTTCTCATATTGTGGGGGGAGAGTTTCAGATACAGTATTCCGGGAAGGGGTATCTGTATAATGTCTATCTGAATATATACTACGATGATATTAATGCCAATTCCGGGTTGATCAACGCTGATCTGACTATTAATGCGACGCTTTTTAATAAAACCACGAATTTAGCTGAAAAAACAATTGAGCTTAAGAGGAATAAAGCAGACCTGATCACGTATACTACTAATGGATGCAATAATCCTAATCTCGTAAGAACAAGATTGCTGGCTTATGCGGGTTCAGTAGACCTGACCAATCTGACCAATCCTGCCGGATATTATCTTTCCTGGGAACGGTGCTGCCGGAATTACCAGACCGATAACATTGTGCACTACTATATGGGGGATATTGTTTCCGGGCAGGCATTCTATATGGAATTCCCTCCTGTAGCAGTAGGCGGAACAAGGTTGATCAATTCCTCTCCGGGATTTAATGTAGCCCCTGCACAGTATTTGTGCAAAGACACGTATACGCTCATCGATTTTTCCGCTTCGGACCAGGATGGAGATTCGCTCGTATATTCACTGGTAACTCCCTTGCAGGGACATACTACGATCCTGCAGGAAACGGTCAATATACCAAGACCTGCCCCTTATAAGCCTATTACCTGGCGCCCTGGCTATTCTGCTTCCAATGCCATCCGGGGGAATCCGGCGCTTTCGATCAATTCTTCTACCGGTATTCTGGCCGTGAAGCCTTCGGAAACCGGTATTTATGCTTTTGCCGTGCTGTGTGAGGAATACCGTGACGGAATTAAGATAGGAGAGGTCAGAAGAGACTTTCAATACCTGATCTATAATTGCCCGGTGACGTATCCGCCGAGTGTAGGATTAAATGCCGGAGCGGATCAGCATAACAATAACAGCAGTGATCCTGCTCATACCAATTGGGGAGACCGGGATCCGGATACGATCGTAGTAAAGCTGAACAGGGATACTTGTTATACTATTTTCGTCACCGATTCCAACCGGTTTCATGGTTCTACGGACATCGTCAATATTTCTTACGG
>CAYTGJ010000108.1:6762-8416 GCA_964437245.1 uncultured Chitinophagaceae bacterium | reverse complement strand
TACGGGGCCACCAATCTGCCACGCAGTGCCCTGGCGTTTTCTCCTGCCCGCGTCACCATTTCTCCGGCGGTGGATACGGCAAGGATCAATATGTGCTTTTCTACTTGTGACAAAGTTCTGATTGAGCGTGACTCTGTGTATTTTCTGGACATTATTGTGGTAGACGGAGACGATGCCACATGCCCCAGGAGGTCGGATACTTTACGGACTTATGTGTATGTAGATGTGGATGAAAATAACGATCCGCCGGTGATCGGGACTACGCTTCTACCATTGACTACCCTTACTACTTATCCTGATACGTTGACGAATATTTATGTCTATGGACTGGATCCTGATCTGTATGATGTCAGAACGATTGAAGCAAAAGGATTTCGTTTCTCCATGGAGTACTATGAAATGCAATTCAATAAAGTATTCGAGGGGCCTGACAGCGTTGCGTATCTTTTTTCATGGGTTCCCAAGTGTGAATATTTAGATAAAAGAACAGAATATACGATTGATTTTATCTTAAAAGATCATAGTTGTATCTATACACATTCCGCTACGACCAGGATTACGCTGAAACTGGAAGATGTAGATACCGGTTTGCAGAATATTATTCCTTCCACACTGATCACTCCTAATGGAGATAATCTTAACGATTGTTTCTATTTGCATAATTTGCCGGGAGACAATTGTACGTACGAGTTCAAATCGGTACAGATCTATAACCGGTGGGGAGCGAATGTATATACTTCTTCCGACAGGAATTTCCGCTGGTGCCCGGATAATGTGTCAGACGGGGTGTATTATTATATAATAGATCTGAAAGCGAAAGTGATCAAAAGCTGGCTCCAGATCATCAGATAAATGCTGATCGCAACTTGTTTTGCCCACTTGGGTTTTAATGAGCTTTCAGGATTTTTAATTCCACTCTCCGGTTTTGTTGCCGATCTTCTTCCGAAATCCCTTTTGTGACCGGAATGGTTTTCCCATATCCTTTGTACTTCAGGCGATGTAGGGGAACTCCTTTTGATACAAGATAATTTACCACGGAGTGGGCTCTTTTTTCGGATAGTTTCAGATTATAGTCTGCGTTTCCTACATCATCGGTATGCGCCGAAATTTCGATGACGGCTCCCGGATTTTGTTTCATGAAGGTCACCAGCTTGTTCAGCTCTTCTGAAGAGGTAGCGAGCGGAGTAGCTTCGTCTGTGGCAAAGTAGATGTGTTTCAGAATAAGGCTGGTCCCTTCTTTGATCGGACGCAGCTTGATCTCGAACGTAGGAGTGCTGTCTTTTTTGACCTGCTCAAGGGTGGGGATCAGCAGTTGATGGTCTGTAAATACATAACCCGCTTTGCTGATTTCGATGTTGTATATATTCCCTTGTTTGAGACGGGTCTGGTAGCGGCCTTCCTGTCCGGCATGTTCTTCCAGTACCACCTGTTCCCTGGAATCCAGGTTGGTCAGCAGGATCTTTGTGTTGATCCCCGTACTGGTTTCTTCGTCGGAGACATGAAGGGCGATCTCCCGGCTATGTGGGACAAGAGAGACGTTACGCTCGATCTCTTTGTATTCGGAAATTTCTGTAAGGTTGATGTTTTCGTAGTGTGTGCCAAATTTGGGAGAAGAAAAAATAAGGTCGTAATTTTTTCCCTCGTTCAGTACGAC
>CAYTGJ010000108.1:0-6752 GCA_964437245.1 uncultured Chitinophagaceae bacterium | reverse complement strand
ATTTGCCGGTGGAACTGTTGGAGGTATTCGTTCCGATCTCTTCTCCTGTTTCGTTGACTGTGACCCTCAGAATGACCTCTACCGGTTTCCGGGTGGCAGAATCCGTGACGACTCCGGTGATCAGCAATACTTTGGCAGACTCCTGCTTTTTCAGGTTGGCGTAATAAATATCTTTGTTGCCATAGCCCCCTTCTTTGATCGTAGAGAAATAGATCCTCCGGGCGTTGGTGGAAATTACAAAGTGAAGGTCGTCATGGGCGGTGCTGATGGGATACCCGAAGTTTTCAGGTTTGCTCCATGTTTTTTGTTCTGTATCGTACCGGGAAATGAAGATATCAAATCCTCCCATGGTATTGTGTCCTTTCGAACTGAAATAAAGCGTTTTCCCGTCAGGATGTATGAACGGACAATCTTCATCGTATTCGGTATTGATCACCTCCCCTATGGAAACCGCTTTGTCCCAGCTTCCGTCAGGGAGCCGTCTGCTGAAATAAATATCCGATCCTCCCTGTCCGCCCGGCCGGTTGCTGGCGAAATAAAGTATTTTCCCATCTTCGGTAATAGAGGCGCTGGGTTCCCAGGAGGAGGAATTTATTTTATCGGAGAGTTTCTCGGCACGGGCCCATACTTTTCCTTCCAGTCTGGAAGTATAGAGATCGCCGGATGCCTGTGACCGGGCATTGTCCTCATCAAAGCGGTATAGGAATAAGGTCTGTCCGTCCGGACTCAGGGCAATGCTGGCATCGTGGTTTTCACTGTTGATGTTGGTGCTCATCTGAAGAGGTTCGCTCCATACGCCGTTCTTTTTGTGCGAAATGTACACATCTTCAAAATACAATCCGTCTGCAGGATCGATCGCTCCTCCTATTGTATTCGGCCGGTTGGAAGTAAAGATTAGTTCGGTTTCATCGGCAGAAATAACAGGTCCGTATTCCGGATAAGGGCTATTGATTTCCGGGCCGAGGTTGATAATTTCCAGTTCCAGCGGATGGGCCATCAGTTCTTTCCCATTTTTACACATCTGGATATCCCGCTCTACTTCTTCCACCAGTTCTTTATGATTTTTATTTTTACTGTCTTTAAACTCTGTCTGGTAAAGTGTGTAATAGTGGATCGCTTCATCCATTTTGTGGGAGAGGTGGTAGGCTCTTCCCAGGTAGTAATTCAAAGCGGCCGGATGTTTGTCGGAAGCAGAAAGACATTTCTCAAGATACTCAAGCGCTTTCACATTGTCGTCCATTGCGATGTAGCAGACCCCGATAGGATAAAGGTAGTGTTCAGTATTCGGTTTCAGGCTGTCCAGTTTCAGCAGCAGAGGAAGTGCCGCATGGAAACTGTTCATTCTGAAGTGAGCTTCCGCTTCCCGTTCCTGTTCGATCAGTTGTATTTTAGATTGTCCCCAGGCAGAGGAAATCACCAGCAGCGATAGGAAACAAAGGATCGTATACCGGTAATGTAAAAGGCGTAAAAAATATGAACTCATAAGGATTAATGTTGGTAAGGGCTATCAAAATAATCGGAGAACCAAGATAGGTAAAAATGTCATAAAAACAATATTTTATTAGCTGAATCGGTTATATTATGCCCTGTAATAGGCGCTTATAGGAATGTTTTTAATGGGAATTGTGATTATTTCATGAAAAAGAGCACTGCTGTTAGTGGAAAAACCAATAAGCAATGAATATGGCGGCAATGACTCCGACAAGATCTGCAATCAGGCAGGTGGTGAGGGCATAACGGGAGTTTTTGATCCCCACATATCCGAAGTAAACGGTCAGAATATAAAAGGTAGTATCGGCAGCTCCCTGGAAAACGGAGGCCAGCTTTCCTGCAAAGGAATCAACTCCATAGGCCGGGTTGGTGAACGTATCGATCATCATCGCCCGGGAGCCGCTACCGCTCAGCGGTTTCATCAGCGCAGTAGGCAAAGCCGCAATAAAATCAGTATCCCATCCGGCAGAACGTACAAGGTTTTGAAGTCCGTTCATCAGGAGGTCCATCGCTCCGCAATTGCGGAACGTAGAAACCGCTACGAGGATCCCTACTACATAGGGAATTATTTTGACCGAAGTTTCAAATCCCTCCTTGGCTCCTTCAATAAAATGGTCGTATACATTGATCTTTTTAACCAGGCCGTATACGATGAACAGGATCATGACGGAAAACAGCAGGAAGCTGGAAATGTTTGACGACCAGGTCTGGATACTTTGCTGGTCCAGTGAATAGGTATAATCTGCCAGGAACTTTCCTCCGATCACGATGGCAAGTGTAAAAGGGATCAGGAAGAGACCGGCTTTTATTTTCTGGAAAATACATACCGCCGCAAGCCCGGCGAGAGTGGAACAAAAAGTGGCAAGCAGAATTGGCAGAAACACATCGGCCGGATTGGCGGCGCCTGAAGAAGCCCGTACGGCCATAATGCTTACCGGTACAATGGTCAGACCTGAAGCATTCAACGTTAAAAACATGATCTGGGCATTCGAGGCTTTTTCTTTGTCAGGATTTAACTCCTGGAGATCTTTCATAGCTTTCAGCCCCAGTGGAGTGGCCGCATTGTCGAGTCCCAGCATATTGGCCGAAAAGTTCAGCATGATTTGTCCGGAGACAGGATGGTTTTTAGGGATCTCCGGAAATATCTTAGAGAACAACGGAGAGATGAGCCGTGCCAGGGCGTTGATCATACCGGATCGCTCGGAGATCCGTGCGAGGCCGAGCCAGAGGGTCAGCGCACCGATAAGGCCCAGTGCAAGCTTGACAGCACTTTCGGTGGCATCGAAGGTACCGTTTATAATTTGGGGAAACACTTCCATATCTCCCAGAAACAGCAGCTTGATCAGGGCTACCACAAAGGAGATCAGAAAAAGCGCTATCCATATATAATTCAGTACCATAGAAACAAAAATAACAGGATTTCATCAAGGAATAATAATCCTGACAGATATTTTTCAAGAGAGTGGATCAAAAAGGTTACCTGGTCTCTTATGTGAAACCTTTTGCCGGTTCCTCCTATTGTCGTAATTTTAAACTATGAATCTACCGTTTGTACTACAATCCCTGATCGCAAGTTTCTTTCTTTTGATGTTGACCGCAACGGTTTCTGTCGGACAGCAGGAGTTTACCATTGCGTTTTATAATACGGAAAACCTGATGGACACGATCGATAATCCCCGTGCGCTGGATAATGATTTTTTGCCTGCGGGAAAATATAAATGGAATACGACCCGGTATACCCGGAAGCTATCTTCGGTCGCCAGGGTCATTTCCGGGATGGGAGACCCGGATGGCCCGGAGATTATAGGATTGGCGGAAGTGGAAAACAAAAAAGTATTGCAGGACCTGGTGACTACGAAAGAACTAAAGTCGCATGGTTATTCGATCGTACATTATGACTCGCCTGATGAGCGGGGAATTGATGTAGCATTGCTTTACAAAGCAAAATCTTTTCGTGTGCTCTCTCACCGTGTTTACTCGGCTGCATTTCTAACGATCCGCTCGCATACCAGGGACGTATTGCTGGTAAAAGGAGTGGCGCAGAAAGATACATTGTTCCTGCTGGTCAATCACTGGCCATCCAGACGAAGCGGTACAGACGAATCGGAAAGTAAGCGGATCGCAGTAGCAATCATGGTAAGGGAAGTAGTGGATTCTATTTTGCAAAAACAAGCCAATGCAAAAATCATTGTGATGGGAGACTTTAACGATGAACCAGGTAATAAAAGTATTATCGTAGGGCTGAATGCAAAACAGGAGGCTGCTTCCCTGAAGAAAGGAGAGTTGTATAATCCATATCATCGTCTGAGCAGGCCGGGGACCGGAACGGTCTACTACAGCCGCCGCTGGAGTACGTTTGATCAGATCATGCTGAGCCAGGGATTTTTTACTGCCGCAAGATCCTATGTCTATAAAAATGCGTTTATTTATCACCCGGAGTGGATGCATTACAGAAAAGATCCGGGCAACGGTCCTTATCGTACCTTTCTGGGGGCTGATTACAAAGGAGGATACAGCGATCACTTCCCCGTTTATATTATCCTGGAACGGAAAAAATAAACAGGAACTAACGGCCTGTGCTTCTTATAGTCCGAAGGCTGCTGCGATTGGTTTGTATATAATTTCTCCCCGTACGATGTTTAGGCCTTTCTGAAGTTCAGGGTTCTCCGCACAGGCCTTTTCCCAACCTTTTCCGGCGATCTGAAGAAGGTAAGGAAGGGTGGCATTGGTGAGTCCGATGGTAGAAGTATAGGGAACAGCTCCCGGCATATTGGCGACACAGTAATGGACAATTCCGTCGATGAGGTAAGTAGGCTCGTCATGGGTAGTAGGCCGGCAGGTTTCGATACATCCCCCCTGATCTACGGCCACGTCTACCATGACAGTACCCGGTTGCATCAATTTCAGCATTTCTTTCCTGACCAGTATAGGGGCTTTCGCTCCGGGAATCAGTACTGCCCCGATGATCAGATCCGAGACTTTGACTGCTTCGGTAATATTGTATTCGCTTGACATTACGGTGGTCACATTCGCTGGAAGTATATCGCTGAGGTGGCGCAGCCTGGCAAGATTGATGTCCATGATCGTAACCTGGGCACCCAGTCCGGCGGCCATTTTTGCCGCATTGGTTCCTACGATGCCTGCTCCGAGAATTAATACGTTGGCGGGACGTACTCCAGGAATACCTCCCAGTAAGACACCCCGGCCTTTATGCTGTTTTTCCAGGTATTTGGCTCCTTGCTGTACAGACATCCTTCCGGCTACTTCAGACATCGGAATTAAGAGCGGGAGGGACCGGTCCGCTTTTTCTACGGTTTCATAGGCTATACAGATGGCTTTGCTTTTGATCATAGCTTCGGTAAGTGGGCGGGAGGAGGCAAAATGAAAATAAGTAAAAATGATCTGATTTTCTCTGATGAGGGGATATTCAGAGGCGAGAGGCTCTTTGACTTTCAGGATAAGGTCTGCTTGCGCATAAAGTTCTTCAGGCGTTTTAATAATAATGCCGCCTGCATTCCGGTAATCTTCGTCGGAATAGCCCGAACCTTCTCCGGCGCCTGTTTGTATCAGGATTGTATGTTGCTGGTTTTTCAATTCCCAAAGTCCTCCGGGAGTAAGTGCCACCCGGTGTTCGGAGGTCTTTATTTCTTTTGGTACGCCAATGATCATATAAATTCAGTAATTCGGAGAGAAACTTATTAAATAATCGGACAAAAAAAAACTATTCGGGTTAGGAATAGTTTTTTTGAAAAATGGTTGGTGGTATCCTTCTGAATATTATTTTCCAAAAGGTACATTGGTTTTGTCTTCCATCAGCGGACTCTTTTCCTGCAGGGAAGCCACTACCTCAGCGCTTAATTTGATCTCTGTTCTTGGATTTGCTTTGTCATTGGTCGTAAGCGTTACGATATCGGTATTCTTTCCATCTCCTGACGCAAAATAAACCAGCTCGATGAAATAAGTTTTTCCCGGAGGTACATTTTTTACTTCGATCGTAGTTTTGTCTTTTTTCTCCATCATTAGTTTAGGAGTAATGCAACTGCAGGCAGACTGGAAAGACAGAATGGAAAGAGAATCTTTTCCGGTATTTTTTACGTTGATCCGGGTCAATACTCTTTGTCCTCTTTCTACTTTACCAAAGTTATGGGCATTTTTCTCTAATTCGATCTTGGCAGATTTTTTCAATTCTGCTTCGGAATATTTAGTGGTGTCAGGCTTGATCACGATCCCTTTGATGGTAAGCATTTTGACCACGCTTCCTTTGTAGGAAACAGTTACGTTTTTGTTGAAAATACCAGGTCTTCCGGCACTGCCGAACTGAGCGCTTACAAGACCAGTTCCTCCCGGCTGGATCGTATCCTTGGTCCAGTTTGGAGTAGTACATCCGCAGGAAGCACGGACATCAGTAGGTTGCAGAATGATAGGCTCATTCCCTACATTTTTGAATTTAAAATCCCAGGTGGCGTTTACGCCTTCAATAACTGTCCCGAAATCATGTTTGTCTTCAATGAATTCAAATTCTGCCTGAGCAAAAGTGTTAAGGGAAAAAAACAGCGAAATTCCGGCAGCAAATATTATTTTCTTAAGCATAGTTTTTAATTTTAAACGAACTATTCGATACTCAAATATACAACATTGTTTCAAATTTTGTTCCAATTTATTTACATCTCTTTTTTGTATTGGATAAGGGCAAGTTTTTATTATTTTTGAACGTGAAAAGGTAAATAAAAATTGCCTGAAGGTCTTTCTTTTGTTTTTAATTCATTTATAATTAGGTGGTTGTGTGAGGAGGGGAAGGCTTTATGAAATTAATACTTAAAAAATAAGTTAAACTATAGTGGGTGTATATCAACTGTCTCCTGATTTAGCGGTAAACCGTGAAGAAGTATTGGCCGATTACAGGCTGGCTTGTGAAAGCAGGCAGGCCAGTACGCTTGCCCGTAAGGAAGTATATAGCGGTAAAGCTAAATTCGGAGTGTTTGGAACGGGAAAAGAAGTAGCCCAGATCGCCATGGCCAAGTTCTTTAAGCCGGGAGATTCCCGGTCCGGTTATTACCGTGACCAGACGTTCATGATGGCGATCGGAGAACTGACTATACAACAGTATTTTGCACAGTTGTATGCCCATACAGATATCAACGATGATCCCCATTCGGGAGGTCGTATGATGATCGGGCACTATGCTACCCGGAATCTGGACTCCCGGGGAGAATGGAAAGATCTTACAAAAATAAAAATATCGACCCCCGATATATCGCCTA
>CAYTGJ010000107.1:7911-15201 GCA_964437245.1 uncultured Chitinophagaceae bacterium | reverse complement strand
GAATATGGCTCTCCTGTCTGATTGGCTTGGTGGCGGTAGGGCTGATAGGATCAGGGATCTTTTCTACCGATGCCCTTTACGGCTATCCTCCCGGGGAGCCTTTTCGTACAGAACAATATACGGTGCACGGCTATCTTCATACCGTGTTTTCTTTCCAGGTGTTTGCAGCATTGCCGGCAGCTTGCTTTTTGTGCTGGAGGAAATTCAAACAAAAGAGAATGACTGCCTGGGCGGTTTACTCATTTTTGTCGGGAATTTCAGTGATCGGTTTTTTCGGATTGTCCGGCCTGGGATTTGCACAGTTTTTGTTTCTGGGTGAAGTGGCAGGAATTTTTCAGCGCCTGACAGTCATTGCCGGTTGGACCTGGATGACTTTGCTCGCCTTACATTATTATAAAAAGAGCTTCTAGGCTATGACTTGTTTGGTACCTACATTATAAAAATGTCCCCATGGCCTGTCCCCTGACAGGCCATAAGGATTTTCTCAGGGGACAAGACACCTCTCTCCTACCTGGTTATTTCAATAAATGAGTTGTTGGTAAGGTACAAACGGTGGTTGCTGGTTTTATCCTGAATTTGGTATCTGCCTTTGAGATAACTTCTAGTATTTTAACAACCTGGTTTTGACCGTTCGGTCCGGGAAATAAAAGCGTATAACATAAATTCCATCCCGGAGCTGAAGAGCGTTAACATGAGTTTCGTTCCTGAGTCCTGTGATCGTAACCTGATCCTCGGCTACGGCTTTTCCCAGCAGATCATACATCTTTATGGTGATTTCCTGCCCAAAATATTCTGCTCCGGCAGTGAAACACACATATCCTTCTCTGAGCGGATTAGGAAAAATCTTAATGTTGATCCCTATATTAAAAATACTGTCGTTGATGTATTCTTTTGCTTTCATGTAACCGGGGATTCCATAACCCAGGTATTGATCTGGCCGGTTGTTTTGGGACGCAGACTTACGGAGGGCATCTGCGATCTGCATGTTGGTCAGAGATGGGAACGCCTGCCATAAACCGGCGGCTAGTCCGGCTACGAGCGGACAGGAAAAGGAGGTACCACTGTTGGTGACAATGCCGCTGACGGATCCCAGGGTAACGTCTGTTCCCAGCGCTGCGAGATCCGGCTTGATCCGCCCGTCGGCAGAAGGGCCGATCGAACTGTAATGAGCATAATTCAAGTGTGTATCCACCGCTCCTATGGCCAGTACAGAATCGCCGTCTGCCGGTGTGGAGACGTAGCCCCAGGAGTTTCCTCCTTCATTTCCGGCACTGCATATGACAAGAATACCTTTGGAGGCGGCCAGGTCAGCAGCACGGGCCGAAATGGTGGTATTCCCATCCAGGTCCTGGTACGTATGACTGGTTGCAGGAAGGTCAAAGGTCGTATAGCCCAGCGAAGAGCAGAGAAGATCCACTCCTATACTATCGGCATATTCGGCCGCTCTGGCCCAGTTGGTTTCTTCTGTTTCTGTTTCCGAATATTCGTTTTCGGTACGAAGGAGTACAAAGGAAGCATTATAGGCGGTTCCGATCAGGGCATCTTCCTGATAGCCTGCTATGACGCTCAGCACTTCGAGGCCATGATGATGGTTATCGTATACATTGGTTTCCATGTCTACAAAATCGTAAGTAGCCACTACTCTGTTGTTGGCATATACATGGGCGAGATAGTGTTGTGAAGGGGCATTTTTGAATCCTGCGTCCAGTATCGCAATGAGCATGTTTTCTCCGTGAAAACCTTCCTGGTGCATATGGTTTACCTGCAGCATCTGTACCTGGTTGTAGGAGTTCCCATAGGAAGTCATGTTTTTTTTGACACTGCCTTTGGCGGTTTGCAGAGAGGAAGACAGTGCTCTTGTCTGCATTTGCCGGGCTGTACGACTGGAATTTTGTACAAAGGAAAGTGTACTGATATCGTCCAGTTCGCTCTGGGAAGCAGTTACAACGGCGGCATTTAACCATTTAAGACTATAGAGTACCTGAGCACCTTTAGCAGTAAGGCTATCCAGATAATCCGGGTTTACCGGCAAGTCATTTTCCGAAATGGGAATATTTTGTTTTTCTCTTCTTTCAAGGGATTTGGCAGAAAGGTACAGAGAGGGTTCTGTCAGTGAATAAGGATTTCCGTTTTTATCCTTAAAATAAATAACGAATGTTCTGTCTTGTGCCAAAAGACTTCCGGTATAAAACAGAAAGAACAGTACTGGAAAAAGAATCTTATTTGTACCGGCCATGTACCTGCAATTTCTGGATAGAATGATTCCCGAATTCAACCCGTTTGGCGATCAGATTGCTCTGGTCGTACCGGTATCTTTTGACTTCTTTGTATACAAGCCCTTTGTCCTGAGCAAATACTTCAATGCCATAATTATCGTCCAGGGCGCTGCGGTTATCAAACAGAATCACGCTTACTGTACTGTTATAATGGAAAGAGTCGTAGGTATAAGGCCGGCGAACATTTTTCATCTGGTAATAGTCCAGGGGATCGCTTGAAGGATCTGAGATATTGCCGTCCCATTTTTTCCCTACTTCAAAAGGGAATACCAGTTTTACATACCTGACATTGTTTTCCACTTTCACGATTCTTCCATTGGAATTAAAAACGGTCCAGACAGAATCAGGATAGCTTTTCCATTCTTCTCCTTCATTTTTATAGTATAAATAAAGCTGGTAACGCACTTCATCGTTGACCGTAATGGGCGCATGTACTTCTTCTTTGATCTGGTATTTGTCGACTGAGTAGGCTCCTACTCCTTCAAAAATAGTATCGACCACATTATAAATGGAGTAGTCGCCTTCTGATATGGGATAGTAACTGTATCCTGTATCAAAGTCAGTGGGGTCGTTCTGCTTTTTACAGGAAAAAAACATCAGTGCGCAGGCACAGACAACAATTATAAATTTAGTTATTCTCATCTTGTTTGAAACTTGAAGCGATCCAGCCACCGCCGATCACATCATTGCCTTCATAAAACACAGCTGCTTGTCCCGGAGCGATCGCAAAAACACCTTCTTTAAACAATACCTTTATGCCGTCGCCAATCTGGGTAATGGTAGCCGGCGTTCCTTCGTCATTATAACGGACCTTGGTGATTGTTTCGTATGATTGTGTCAGTGGATTGGCGTATTTTACCATGTTCAGCTTTTGCACCCACATTCCGTTCCGGGAAAGTTCTTCCAGTTTTCCAAGCACTACTCTGTTTTTCTCTTTCTGGATCTCGGTGACAAAAACAGGGTATCCCATAGCGATTCCCAAACCTTTGCGCTGTCCGATGGTGTAGAAGGGATAGCCTTCGTGCTTGCCTACTACCGTACCGTCTTCGAGTATGAACTCCCCGCCTCTTACCTCCTCTTCCAGTCCCGGTACACGTCTTTTCAGAAACCCGCGGTAATCGTTGTCCGGTACAAAGCAGATTTCATAGGATTCTGATTTGTTGACAAGGTCTGTAAATCCGCGCTCCTGGGCAAAAGCTCTGATCTCCGTTTTTCTCAGATGTCCGAGCGGATACTTGGTACGGCTCAGGCTTTGTTGGGAGATCCCCCATAAAGCATAGGACTGGTCTTTGTTTTCGTCCAATCCTTTGGAGATCACGAAACGGTTATTTTCTTCCCGGATATTGGCATAGTGTCCGGTGGCAATAAATTCACAATCCAGCTTGTCGGCTCTCCGTAGTAGTGCATCCCATTTGATGTGTGTGTTGCACAGCACACATGGATTGGGAGTCCGTCCGGCTACGTATTCATCCGTGAAATGATTGATCACATAATCCCCGAACTCTTCGCGGATGTCGAGGATATAATGGGGAAATCCCAGGCTGACAGCAATATTTCTGGCGTCATTGATCGAGTCCAGACTACAGCAGCCGGTTTCTTTTTTGGAACTTCCTGATGAGGCATAGTCCCAGGTTTTCATGGTCATACCGATCACTTCATAGCCTTGTTCGTGCAACATCACTGCTGCTACCGAACTATCTATCCCTCCGCTCATGGCCACCAAAACTCTTCCGTGCTTACTCATTCGTTATTAATAACTTAAAATTATCTAAATGTAACCTATAATATCTGCAAAAATACCGATATTTTATCCAATAAATTCTAAATTTACCTTGATTTTATAGCAATTGCTTATAACAACTTAATTAACTAAAAAGTTTATGTCTTTAAAGACGGTGGTAAAAGCCGGAAGTATTACCAATCTTTCGGATGCCCGGTATTGTGCCGGCATGGGAGTAGAAATTGTAGGATTTCCTGTCGGACAGTCCAATCCCCTGGCACTTGATCCTTCCAGAATCAAGGAGATCGCCGGTTGGCTATCAGGGGTTAAAGTGGCGCTGGAACTGAATGAAGCTGATTTTGATGAAGCCGGACTCAGGGCGCTTCTGGAGAGTATTCCTCCCGATTATTTACAGGTTCCTCACCCGATAGTAGGACAAGTGCGGGAAATAACCTCCCTGCCTCTTTTAATCGTGGCAGAGACCTTGATTCCGGAGGTTCCGGAAGGAGACTACGTGGTTTATACAGGAACACTCCGGGGTGAACCGCTGGTTTCCTATTGTAAGCTAAACAATGTAATTCTTGCCGGAGGCGAAATAAACGCAGATAATATCCTGGATTTGCTGGAGCAAGTAAAACCATACGGGATAGAATTAAAAGGAGGGACTGAGATCAGTCCCGGCTTGAAAGACTTTGACGAGCTTTCGGAAATTCTTGAATTATTGGAAGTTGAGGAATAAACAAGTATATTTAAACTAAGTAATAAACCAAACCAATCCATTCAATGAAGTATTTTTTACTGCTGCTGTTTGTAGGAGGCATTTGTTCTGTATCCTTTGCTCAGGATAGTATTGTGACTACAGAAGGGACGCAGATCAGGGCTACAGTATTGCAAATCAATAAAAAAGATGTTTTATACAAGGTATACGGCGATCCTGAATTTACTACTTATACCTTGCAGGAAAAGGAAGTACATAAGATCAGGTTGTCCAACGGGAAAAAATACCTTTTCAATCATAATTTACCCAGGGCATTCATAGGCATGAATATAGGCGGTTTTCTGCCGGTAGGCTCTTTTGGGAGGACCGATTTTGAGAAAAGAGAGCCTGGTTTTGCCTTGCCAGGCTTGGGAGTAGATCTTCAGGCCGGTTTTTATTTTACCAAACGGCTGGGAATGCATCTCTCGTTAGGGATCCATGCCAACACGCAGGATCCGGAAGGTTACCGGGAATATTTTTCCGATAGTTCAAACCCTGATGAAACAGTGTATGTCAATTACGATGAACCGAACAGCCGCCAGTACTACGAAAGCTGGGGCTTTGTATCCGGAATGTTTGGCCCGATGTATTCTTTCAAGCCGGCTAAGTGGCTTACGGTAGATACCAGGCTGCAGTTCGGATTTATGAATGTTCGTAAACCATACCTGAATGTGGACGTGGTAGATACTGTAAATACCTACAATACTTTTTTCCTCAGTAATGAAGAAAGTGACTGGAGGCCACTGCCTGCCTACGGAGGAGGTCTCTCTTTCCGCTTCAGTCCCGGCAGAAGGATCGGTTTCGTATTTTCGGCGGATTATATACATACCGGCGGACGTCTGTTGTTTGAGGAAACTATTGAAACCTATAGCACATCAAACTCCACAAGGACGGATAATTTATCCCGTTCTGTAGAAAGAACGTATAATATTGATCAGATTAAGTTAAGTATAGGCCTGGCCTATCAGTTCAAACGTAAAAACCGTTAACACTATGAAAGAAAAAAATCTTGTTCTTATACTAGCCTTGCTGTTCTTTTCTGTTTTCAGTGCCTGCCAGAAAGAAGAATATAAAAATGTAAATATAAAGCTGGAAGTGGATCCGGTCACGATCGAAACCGACGAATATGTATTGAGCGGCAGGATTATTTCTTCCGGTAAAATAGAGCTTTCAGAATATGGGTTCAATCTGGGGACCGGAACAAACATTCAAAATTATCCCCTGGGAAGTATTTCCAAGGCCGGCAAGGTACGGTTTCGGGTAGCAGCCCCCGGCAATGTAAACGGTCCAAGACCTGAGTTGGAACTTTATGCATTCGATCAGTACGGAAATTATTATTCCAGCTGGGGAGAAGTTAATCTGCCGGATCCTGATTCAGGGCTGCAACCACAGATCGAATTTATACAGCCCCTTCACTATGCGGGAAGCAATGCAGAGGTCTTTGAGGCTTCTGTAAGCAACCTTAATACAGACGCTTTTTTTGTAAGGGAATATGGTATATACTATCGTTCTAAAACCAATTCCGACTGGACACCTTATCTTTTTGACGCCATAAAAATAGGTGATGCGTCTTTCCTTATAAATGGTATGATAGAGGCCTACTCGACATTTACTCCTTTGACAGGATACGAATATAAGTTTTATGTAGTGACCGAGAGAATCTCTGACCGAGCAAATATAATAGTGTTTAGTGAGATAAATGAATTTGCAGCCATTGGATATTAAACAATCAGTCATGAGTCTTTTGAAGAGAACGAGCAGTGTTTTTTTTCTGATTTTAGTCCTTAGTGTTCATGCTTTGGCCCAGATTAATGATCTGGGCGAGGAGTATGAAAAAGCAATAACCAAATACGAGGCCTCCGACTATAAAGGTGCGGTGGGGGATCTGGAAAAACTCATTCCCGAAGTTGAAAAAATATACCAGGATACCGCCTCTTTTTATGAAATGCTCAACTTGATGGGGTCTTCCCTGGTACAGTTAAACCGATATTCTCAGGCGGAATCTTATTTAAACAGGACGGCTGTTTTTTACAGCTCCTCTCCTGCCGGATTTTATCATACGAACAATTATTTTGCCCAAAACGAACTGGCGGCTCTCCATTATGAGCAAAAGAACTTCGCTAAAGCAGAAGTACACTACCGGAATCTGGCGAAAATAGAAAAAACGACCAACGGAGACCAATCTGACAATTATGTGATCGTACTTCAGAACATTGCCAATTGCGTCCTGGAACAAGGCAATGCAAAGCAGGTTGATTCGGTCTACCAGCGGTTGATCCCTTTGATCAGGCAGGTAAAGGGTGCTCAAAGTATAGAATATGCGGTAGCACTTACCAGGCTGGCTTCTGTTCAGCGAACGACCGGGAGGGTCAAAGAAGCAGAGACCCTTTATCGTGAGGCATTGCCCATTATCAAAAATACCGTAGGCGTAAAACATAAGGATAATCTGTATCTTAATACCTTGAATAATCTGGCGCTGATGTACAAACAGCAAAGAAGAATTGCCGAGGCAGAGGCCGCTTACAACGAACTGGCAG
>CAYTGJ010000107.1:3103-7901 GCA_964437245.1 uncultured Chitinophagaceae bacterium | reverse complement strand
GAGCTATACAAAAGCATCAACGGGGTGAAGTCCCAGGAATATGCTTCCTCTATCAATAACCTTGCGAAGTTGTATAAGTCGGAAAATAAATTTGACCAGGCAGAAAAACTGCTGGAGCGTACGCTGAAATCGTATAAAAGTACGGTAGGAGAAAAAAGTATCTTATATATTAACGCACTGGGGACGCTTGCCGGTTTGTACAGATCGACCGGGCAGTATAACAAAGCAGAAACATTGTATGGGGAAAGTAAAAAACTGTTGCTGGAAAACGTAGGTGAGAAAAACCTGGATTATGCGGACCTGCTTAGTAACATGGCATTTTTATACGATGAAACGGGACGCTATGATCTGGCAGAATCATATCTTAAATTTTCGCTGACCATTACCAAAGAGCTGGTGGGAGAAAAACATGCGCTTTATGCTACCACGCTCAACAATATGGCATTGCTGTACAAAAATCTGGGACACTACGAACAGGCTGAGCCCATGTATAAACAGGCGATGGCGATCAGGAAAGAGGTATTGGGAGAAACGCATCCGGAATACGGAGCGTCGCTGAATAACCTGGCGGAATTTTATGAAAGTGTAAACCGTCCCAAAGAAGCGTTTCCTTTGTACCAGCAGGCTGCTCAGATTGTGAAGTCGGTATACGGCGAGCAGCATCATGAATATGCCCTGGCGCTTAACAACCTTGCGAATATCTACCAGCAGACCGGACAGTTTGATAAAGCCGAGCAGTATTACAATCAGTCGCTGGCGATCCTGAAAAATGTATTGGGGGAAACCCATGCTGAATATGCTTCTACCCTTCACAACCTTGCTTATCTTTACCTGGAGACTAAGAAGTATAAAGAAGCAGAGTTCTTGTTCAAAAAGGATCTGGAGATCATTAAGAACAGTATTGGCGTCGGTCACCCCAACTATGCCAAGGCACTGAGTAACCTGGCCGGTCTTTACGAGCATATGGGAAGATATGCCGAAGCGGAGAAAAATTATCTTGAAGCGCAGAAGATAAGAAAAGAAAAACTAGGTCTCTATCATCCGGATTATACCAATACACTGGCGAACCTGGCAAGAGTGGCCACAGCTACGGGTAAATACCAGGAAGCTATGGAATACTGGCAAACCACCATTACCAATTACAAGGAGGAGATCAAAAAATATTTTCCGTCCATGAGCGAACGGGAAAAAGAAGTTTTCTATGCCCGGTTTGAAGACCGTTTCGAACAATTCAATTCTTTTGCCACCATGCGGTATAAAGTAAATCCGGCAGTGCTTTCGGAAATGTACAATACCCAACTGGCCACCAAAGCGATCTTGTTCAATTCCTCTAATAAAGTAAGGCTTCGCATCCTGGGGAGCAATGATCCTGCTTTGATCGAATTATTTAAAAAGTGGCAGTCGGATAAAGAATATCTTGCTCAGCTCTACCTGATCCCGAAGGCAGAACTGACGATCAACCTGGATAGTCTGGAGCGGAAGACCAATGAGCTGGAAAAAGAGCTGTCGCTGAAATCGGAAGTGTTTAAGACGGCCAACGATATTCAAACGTATGCCTGGCAGGATGTTCAGAAAACACTGAAACCGGGAGAGGCGGCGGTTGAGATCATCCGGTTCCGTAAATATAAGGCAGACCTTGGAGGGACTTATGTAAAATATAAGTTTGAAGGGAAGGAAGAAAAAGATTCCGTTTATTACGTTGCCCTGGTCGTAACACCCGATACGAAAGGGAATCCGGAGATTGTTTTGATGAAAAACGGTACAGATCTTGAAAATAAGTTCATTATCTACTACCGTAATACGATCCGGTTTAATGTGCCGGATGAGTTTTGTTACCAGAATTACTGGAGCAAGATAGCCGCTTCGCTTTCCGGGATCAAAAAAGTATACCTCTCTCCTGACGGGATTTACAACAATATCAACCTGCTGAGTGTATACAATCCTGCTACCAAAAAGTATATCATTGATGAGATCGACATTCATACACTGACCAATACCAAAGACCTTATCACCGCCAAACCGGTCACTTCTGCTTCCAAAAAGATCGTCCTGATGGGAGATCCTGATTTCGGAGGGCATAGCGGAAATGCATCGTTCCGGTCCGGGCAGTTGAAAAGACTTCCTGGTTCAGGAGAAGAAGTGAAGAAGATCTCCTCCGTAGTGGGCAGAAATAACTGGGCCGGAAACTTGTATACCGGAGCTGAATCCAGTGAAGAACTGGTGAAGTCGGTCAGAGATGTCAAGGTGTTGCATATTGCCACCCATGGATTCTTTGAACAGGATCCGGAAAAAAAAGAAGATAAGGTTACCGAAAATCCTTTGTTGAAATCAGGATTGTTTCTTTCCTCTACTGCCAAAGGGGCCGCTGAAGACGGAAAACTAACGGCTTACGAAGCTATGAACCTGTCGCTGGATAATACAGAACTGGTGGTTTTGTCGGCTTGTGAGACCGGTTTGGGAGTAGTGAAGAACGGAGAGGGTGTCTATGGTATTCAACGGGCGTTCAGGGTGGCGGGAGCTCGTTCTATTGTCATAAGTTTATGGAAAGTAGACGATATTGCCACACAAAAGCTAATGGTGATCTTTTATGAAGAATGGCTGAAGTCCGGAAATAAAAGAGCTGCCTTTACTACAGCACAAAACAAACTAAGAAGTGAATATCCCGAACCTTTGTATTGGGGGGCATTCATTATCGTTGGAGAATAAACCAGGATATCGTATGAAAAATATTTTTTACTGTTTTTTACTAGTATTAGCCGGACCTTCCTTATGGGCACAGGAGATGACGACTCCTATTCCGGTCAATATCAATACCGAATTTATTGAGTTCTCCCCTACTGTATCAGGTGATGGCAGAACCATGGTCTTTCAGTCGAACCGTGAAGGTGGCTTCCGTTTATATGAATCTACCCTGCAACCGGATGGCAACTGGTCTCCGGCAAAAGCAATTGATAATATCAACAAATATGCACGCCCCGATTATCTGATCGGAGGGCCTTGCCTGAGCCAGGATGGAAAGACACTTTATCTTTGCATGATGCTCCACCACAGTGGTACGGATATGGATATTTACGTCTCGAAGAAAAACAATAAAAACGAATGGGGGCTTCCCCTGAATATCGGACGTCCTGTTACCACCGCCAATAGTGAAACCTTTCCTTCTATTTCTCCTGACGGGAAAAAATTATTTTATACCTCTACTCCTACACAAGGGAAAGACCAGAAATGTCCTAAAATAATGATGTCCGAACTGGATGAGAAAAACAATTGGAAAACACCTGTAGAGGTGGCAGCTCCTCTTAATATGAACTGTGATAAAGCTCCCCGGCTGGTGTATGATCATAAGACGCTGCTTTTTGCCTCCAATAAAAACGGGAACTATGATATTTTCCGTTCCGAATTTTCAGGAGAGAATAGCTGGAGTCAACCGGTAGCACTCGATTACCTTAATACACAAGAGCCGGAGAATAGTGCAGCGCTTCCGTACACGGAAGATTTTATCTATTTTTCCCGGAAAGGGGATATTTATTATAGCCCTCTACAGGATCAGCACAGATTGCACGGTTTAGGGTTCGAAGGGAAGCTGGCAGATGCAGAGACAGGAAAGTCTGTGTCCGGACAGTTGTTTTTAGTGGATACGCTTGCCAACGATACGCTCCGGAGGATGAAAGTATCTGGAACGTATAAAATAAACATCCCCGCCGGCAGAAACTATGCACTTATTGCTGTAGCACCTGGGTATTACGATTATGTTGCCAACTATCTTCCCTCTTTGGGAGAAGCGTATAAGAAAGAAACCGCAGATATAAAAATAAAGCCGAAAAAGCGAGAGGTGGTTTTTAATGTATCAGGAAAAGACAATAATAAAGGATTAAAAGTAAAGATTAAAGTGACCAATACCGAAACAAAAGAGGAAACGCTGATTGATGCAGGGACCGGAAGAGATGGGAAATATGCGGTGAGTCTCCGGGAAGGGAATAAATACAACGTAGAAATCAGCAGTATTGAAGGATATGCCTTCAGTGCCACTACGATAGAGGTACCTGTTTCAGGATCCGGAACCTCCGGAATGTTGTATGCTTCAGGAGAAACGTCTTCTTCCGGGAATGGAGTTTCCGGAAACAAAGAAGTGGGTAACGGAGATGTTTCGGATGCCTTTCGTACTCCTAATTTCGATATTCAGCTACAGCCGCTGCGGGATAATACCAAACTGGCCCTGAACCATATTCAGTTTCTGTTCAATCAGTATCAGTTGGAACCAGAATCCTATGCAGAGCTGGACAGAGTAGTAAGTCTTATGAAAACCAACCCCTCTGCGATCGTGGAAATATCGGCGCATACGGACGATATAGGCTCGGATGATTTTAATAATGCTCTGTCTGCTAAAAGAGCCCAGGAAATAGTCAGGTATCTTAAAACAAAAGGTATTCCTTCGTCCCGGTTAAAAGCACAGGGATATGGAAAGACCAGGCCTCTCGATACGGCTGATACCGAAGAAGCACGGGCTAAAAACAGAAGAGTGGAGTTGAAGATCCTGGATATTAAATAAAAGGCTTCGCTTTTATTCAATGTTGGTTGCTTTTGTTTGTCTCCGCACCATATAGCCGTCAACTTTATATTCAACAGTAAAGTTATGATAGGACACCCTGGCCCCCTCCGCTTACGCTCAGAATCCATCGCACAAGGGGGAAACGCTTCGGCTATTGAAGGATACATCGTAAAAATAACAGGACTACTATTTGTTGCTTTTGTTTGTGTCCGCACAAACAATTTCCGTTAGAAATCATGAGTAGTTATA
>CAYTGJ010000107.1:0-3093 GCA_964437245.1 uncultured Chitinophagaceae bacterium | reverse complement strand
GACTCTCCGGCCTGTTTGTTGAATAATACCTTGGCAATAGGAGTCTCCGGAGACACGACAAAAAATGACAGCCCGGCTGCTGCTATATTGCCGGCGCTGATTGTAATAAAATAGTTGGCTGTTTCCGTGAGTACGATAGCTCCCGGGATAGCTTTTGTAAAGGATTGTGTAATGTCTATGTTTTGCAGAAGCTGCTTTTGTTTCAGGCACTCTGCCAGTTGTTTGGCATACATATCCCGCTCATTCTGGCTCATGGCGCGGCCTGTCTCATATTTATCACCCGCGCTGCTTTTTTCCTCGCTGTTTGCTGACTCCTGGGCATCCTGCATGGCTTTGGTGGCAATTCCGATCTTTTTCTCAATCCAGTTCAGGCACTCCTGGTACAATATATTTTTAGTTTCGGTAAGATTCATAGTGTTCTAGTTCTGATAAACTCTGATCCAGTCTACGTACATGGATTGCGGAAAGGTAGCTGTTACGCTGGCAGGGTCAGTGATGGAGGGAGAAAAGAAATTACCTCCCACGGCCATGTTCAGGATAATAAAAAAGTTGTTGTCCCGCAACTCGCTTACTTCCGGAGCTGTGATGCTCATTTCGTAAAACTGAATACCGTTAAACCGGGAAACAATAGAAGTGGCATTCCATTCTACTTCATAGTAATGGTAACCCTGAGAAAGCTTAGCGGTATGTTCATACGAACGGCCATAATATTGATGTGCTCCGCTGCCGTTTGACCAATGGCAGGTAGAGTGTGTGATCTTATCGTCTCCCCCTCTTAGTTCCATAATATCAATTTCTCCGCAAGACGGCCAGGGTTGTGGGCTACTGCCCAGCATCCAGAATGCCGGCCAGATTCCGTATCCTTCCGGGAGTTTTATTTTCCCCACGATTTTACCGTATTTAAAAGAATACTTGTTTTGAGTAGTGATTCTTCCGGAGGTAAAGGAAGAAGAGGCATAGTTTTCTTTTTGGGCAGTAATGACCAGGTTGCCGTCGGCTACCTTAACGTTGTCAGAACGGTAGTACTGTAGCTCATTATTCCCCCAGCCCCAGGCTCCTGTTCCCTGCTCATAATTCCAGGTCGAGGTGTTGAGAGTGTTGTCGTTAAACTCTTCAGACCATGCCAGTTTCCAGCCCGCTCCCGGGTTATAGTCGCTTTGCGGGGGAGCAGAATCTGCCGGAGGGTCATTTTTTTTACAGGAAAATGCAAGTCCGCAGAGCAACAGTATCAAACAATATTTTTTCATAAAGAAGCGTATCTTTTTAGTAACCATTTTTAGCAGAACAAGACTTGTTTCCGGTTCCGGATTTCCTGAAAGTATACGCAAAATACAGCTAAATAGTATAAAACAGGAAGAATTTAGGAACATATTAAGAAAAGTACTGAGAGACAATATCCGTTTTTTAACTTCTAAATAACAATGCAGTCAATAGGAAGCAATGTAAGTCTCAGACGGTTATCTTTTTTAAGTATTGTAGCTTATTTTGTTGGAAAGCAATTATCAGTCGCTGGCGGCTACTTTTCCTGATCCTCTTCAGGGTTTGAAGAGATGGATTGGAGTAAAGAGCGAGAATGTTTAGATGAAAGATCAGCTTGTCAGTAAAAAGAAAGTACTTAATTCCTTTTTCCGAAGATACGGCTGCCTATCCGGACCATGGTACTTCCTTCTTCCAGTGCTATGGTATAATCACTGCTCATTCCCATGGAAAGTTCCTGCAGAGCGATGTTTTCTGCCTGATAGGTGGTGCGGCAGTGATCAAAGAAGTTTTTCAGGCGGCGGAATTCCTGCCGGATTTTCTCTTCTGCTTCTGTGTTAGTGGCCATCCCCATAAAACCGGTGATTTTTATATGAGGAAGCTCGTTCAGTGCGTCAGAAGTCAGCAGTGCTTCGGCTTCCTCAAAAGTCAATCCGAATTTCGTTTCTTCGTCGGCAATATACAGTTGAAGCAGGACCTGTATGACCCTGTTGTTTTTCCCGCCTTCTTTGTTGATCTCTTTCAGCAGCTTGAAACTGTCTACTGCATGGATCAGGTGTACAAAGGGCGCAATGTATTTTACTTTATTGGTTTGGAGATGCCCGATCAGATGCCATTGAATGTCTTTAGGCAGCGTTTCGTATTTGGGAACAATTTCCTGTACTTTGTTTTCTCCAAACGCTCTTTGTCCGGTCTGATAGGCTTCCAGAACGGCTTCGGCCGGATAGGTCTTACTGACAGCAATGAGTTGGGCAGGAGTATTTTTCAGGACTGAAGAAAACGATCGTATGTTTTCGGAAATGCTCATAGTTCGGGTTTTCAAATTTCAATGCAATTTTAACTATATTATCATTTATAATTGTATTTTAGCTGGATTTTTATCAAATTCGAAGCGGTTTTATTTAAAACTTATATGCCATTATTAGGGTCGTTATTGAGCAAGGGGATAAAGCTCACACATATCATTGAGCAAGACAGAAAGACTCCTTTTGAATATCAGCGTCAGGAATTGAAAAAGCTTGTTAAAGAAGCCAAAAATACTCATTTCGGACAAAAATATAATTTTAATGAAATACTGCATAGCTTTCAGAACAAAGATGACGAGCAGTTTTATGAGTATTTCAAAAGCAGAGTTCCTGTTTTTAATTATAACAAGATATACACCGAATGGTGGCATCGCAGCGTTGCCGGCGAAGCGGATATCTGCTGGCCGGGAAAGGTCAAGTATTTTGCGTTAAGCTCCGGTACCTCCGAAGCTTCTACCAAGCAGATCCCGATTACCGAGGATATGATCAAATCCAATAAAAAAACGAGTCTTCGTCAGGTGCTCAGCCTTGCCAATTATAAACTACCCGCTTCTTTATTTGGAAAAGGAATTCTGATGCTGGGAGGAAGTATTGACCTGAATAAAGTAGATCATCACTACGAAGGAGACCTGAGCGGTATTCAGGCCAGCAAGATCCCGCGCTGGTTTTTACCTTTCTACAGACCCGGCAAAAAAATAGCCCGAAAAAAAGACTGGAATGACAAGCTGGACGAAATTACCCGTAAAGCCAAACAGTGGGACATCGGTTTTGTAGTGGGAGTTCCTGCCTGGATTCAGCTCATGATCGAACG
>CAYTGJ010000106.1:0-15549 GCA_964437245.1 uncultured Chitinophagaceae bacterium | reverse complement strand
GTTGATCCGGAGGGAGAAAGAGGATTGATCGGGATAGCCGTTGATCCGGATTTTGCCAGCAATCATTATGTCTATCTCTACTATACGGTAGAAGGAAGCCCGGCGTATAACAAGATTTCCCGGTTTACGATGGACGGAGATGTAGTGTCTTCGGGTAGCGAAACAACCGTACTGAACCTGGATCCGCTGAGCAGCGCCACCAATCATAATGGCGGAGCCATGGCCTTTGCACTGGACGGCACCTTGTATGTGGGCGTGGGAGATAATGCGGATGGAACCAATTCAGAGGACCTCGATACCTATCACGGAAAGATTTTAAGGATCAATCCGGATGGAAGTATTCCTTCCGGAAACCCCTATACTTCAGGAAGTGAACAGGGACAAAGAATATGGTCTTACGGGTTGCGGAATCCTTATACGATCGAAGTACAGCCTTCCGGTACGTTGTTCGTAAACGACGTAGGACAGTCTTCCTGGGAAGAAATTAACGATGCTACTATTCCCGGCCTGGATTTCGGATGGCCATCTTCAGAAGGAAACAGTTCCAATAATGCACACACCGATCCCGTGTATACTTATGGCAATGGATCCGGAGAGGGGCAAGGATGTGCTATAACGGGTGGTGCTTTCTACAATCCTCCCGTGCTTCGTTACCCTCTCGAATATGAGGGACATTATTTCTTTATGGATCTCTGCCGGAGCTGGATCAATTATATAGAAGTGACCGTTTCGGGAGTTGAACGTTCTCCTTTCGCAACGGGCCTTCCCGGAGGTATCCTGGCACTGGAAACCGGATACGATGGCTATTTATATTTTTTGAGCAGAACCAACGGAGCGTTGTATAAGATCACTTACGAAGGGACTACATCGGTAAGCATAGGCGAATCAGCAGGGCTGACAGTGTATCCTCAGCCTGCCAGTGATGTCGTATACCTTGACGGAGGTAAAACACAGAAAACAGACCGTGTGATGCTGACAGATTGTTTGGGGAATGAGTTTCCGGCATCTGTTACATCGGAAAACTCCCGTTTTGCGGTAGACGTTGCTTCATTACCGGCCGGACTTTATATCCTCCGGGTCGAAGGAAACCTGGGTACGGAGACCCGCCGGATCTCGCTGGTAAAATAACTACCAATGAGTTTGAAGTGCCGGAAATGGGATTTGTATAATAGTCCTGCGGATTGATGTAATAAATTAATTCTCCAGGGATCCCATATTTGTATCAACACACAGCAGTAGTGAACAAAGACCTGAATATTAATGACAAGAAACAATACATAAAGCATTTTACATCTGGCCAGCAAACTAGCTGAGTTTGCTGCCTGGATATTTTTTTATTTTTTTTAGTGATTATACATCTGAAGCCGCTACCGTGTGCAATGCAAACGGTAGCGGATTTTTTTGTCCCGGTTTTTCTGACGTTTGCTATTATAGCACCGTTCGTTCTGTTTCCCTTGGAATTAAATACATGGCGTCAGCAGACGAGCGTTATGTGTTTATAAGGCATTTTTGTATCCGGAAAGATCAGAAAAGAAGAACGGGATCCCGGTGAGGGGTTTCGGCTTCTTGAGGGGTTTTGTTTATGGTCCGGAGGGTGCGTCGGTATTTAAAAATCAGAATAAAAACAGAGGAAGATCGTTTCGGTATTACGAAACGGCATGATGAAACAACCTCGTGGCGAGAAGCGTTTTCACGAGGTCCGGCCAGTCTGTTTTTCCGGGTTTCTTATTTTTTGCCATAAGTTTTTTTAGAAGGGAATTTCTTCTTTGAATGTCTGAACGCTGTTGCAACCCTTCCGAAAAGATATCTGCTTTTCTTATATAATGTTCGGTGACTTCCTGGTAGTGCATAGTATGAAATTGTTTACTGTTATTATAGGCTCTAACGGTACGGTTTACAGACAGTTTGAGGGGGATATGCAAGACTCATGTAATATTTGAAGGGGTGATAAATGAAAAATATTTTAAAAATCCCCTATTCGGAGAGTCAGACCGGTACGAATAGTAAGAACAGCCGTATTACTACGCATGTGCTAAAAAACCATTCTTCGATCAGACAGTAAATCAGGTAGTTTTGCTTAAAAATGATTTTTTTGGACTAAAGTAATGTAAGTGTTCCGGTGTTTGTTTCAGGAGCATAACAGGTTTTGAAACAGAGGTACGCAGAGCCTGCATTGGTTTATAAAACACTTTGCAGATGGAGGTAACAGTCTTCTGCAAGTTCCTGCAGATTTTCCCCCAGGGAAGTGATGGGTTGCAGGGCGGCGAGGTCAAGAAAATGCATATACGTATCACACCATTGATTGCTTGCCATACCTTCTTCGATCCCCATGAGCTGTGCTACGATTTCCTGAATTTCCAGGTGGTGTAGTTGAGGGTCCAGGCCAAGTTGTTCCAGCCCGTGAAGAAATTGATAATGCTTCATGTCCTGACGGATCAGAAGCGGAATGAGAGTTGTCAGGTGCATAATAAAAATCACTCAGGTTGTTTAATTCTCCGAAAAAGAGAATCGTTCAACGTATAATTATCTTGGATTGCTCAGACAGGACCTTGTGCCAACATTCTATCGCCTGGGTTAAGCAGGGGAAGGTTGAGGGTTGCGCCAGATCCTGTTGCAATGTAGTCGTTCAAAAGAGTTGCTAAGAAAGAAATCTCCTGAAGGGTACAGGTACGAAGTTACTTGTTTTTAATGACATAGCGGAAAGCTTTTTATCGAAGCTGTTCGTACGATACTTAAGATACATAAAAATTTACAAAATGTCCCGGCTAAATTTTATACTTCTTTCAGGGTACAAGATGCTGGATACCGGATCCTGGCGTTCTGAGAATGGGAGAAAGTGCTGGAGACTCCTATCAGAGCAGACCTGTTTCAGGGGGAGAAATACAAATATACAGTAGTAATTTTTAAACAGCGATCTCTTCTTGTTTCTGACATCTCGGATGCGGTATCCGGGAATCATACTAAAATTTAGCCGGCATTCCCTTTCATCATAAACGAAGATCGGAATGGTAGTTTTTTCTCCTGGTTTTCGTAGTTTTATAAGGAATAAAAAATCGAATGGATGCAGTATTGTTTTTGGATATTTTTTCTTCTGGTTCCGG
The DNA here is from genome assembly GCA_964437245.1 of uncultured Chitinophagaceae bacterium. Classification (GTDB taxonomy): domain Bacteria; phylum Bacteroidota; class Bacteroidia; order Cytophagales; family Cytophagaceae; genus JANYCO01. Next base: position 12,448 of record CAYTGJ010000106.1, on the reverse strand, counting down.
GGTTGCTGATAGCACAAAATGACTCCGGGCCGTATAGAGCGATAGAGGTCAGATTTGAGAATGGAGAAGAACATACCGTCGTGATCACCGATGAGGATCCCCGCCATGTGTCGAAAGGAAATTTTGTGTTCGAGTTTCTGAACCTGGGCATTTTGCAGGAAGGTGTTATGGGCCCTGTTTCCGCAGGCCTGAAATATCAGCGAGTGCGAAAGGCAAACAAAAATATATTAGACTGGGAGGCTTTTTTTATCCCGGTCGACAGCCGTTTTCTGGAAAAGAACGCATCTTCGGAAATGAGATTTTTTACAAGCTGGGGAGAGTTCATAAATAAAAATTATTTTTTCTCCCGCCAGAAAGAAAAGAACCGCCGGTTAAATTTTATGAAAGGGTATGACACCCGGACAAATTACCGCGTCCGGTTCGGGATGCAGACCCAGCGAAATTATGGAGTTCGGTATGGATTACGAGTAGGACAGAATACTACTTCTTTCACGGATGCCGTTGTGCTCAACGATCAAACTACTCGCTTCAGATTGCATGCACAACGGTATGCTTGTGTGGCGCTCGGTTTGTCTACTTCTAAAATGGTGAATGTTTCCTATTCCTCGGATTCTTTCGGACGGCGTCGTGCCCAGCTCATGAGCGAATTTTATATAGACTTTCTGATCAGTCCCTGGCTCCGGGCGTATGGTACATTCTGGGACGACAGAACATCCGACTCCCTTTTTGTACAAAGGCCCTTGCAGATGAAGGAATTGAAAAACCTTCCTACGAGCTATATCGGAGTCAGGATAGGAGGTCACCGTCGGAGTTCATGGCTGCGATCAAAATCGTTCGGAGGATATTATCATTATGAAGTAGCGTATTATCCCGGAATGGTTCCTGAAAATATAAGTATCACGTTTGGTTACGGTGTGACACTGTTTGGAAAAAAAAGAGGAACAAACTAGAGATTCCGTAGCGCCTTGCCGTGGTATTTTAATCCAGTTCAAAGAACCAGTTCAACAGATCTTCCCGGCTTCTGTCCAGCGTTTTGGAGAGGTTGTTTTCGTAGAAAACATCTTGTCCGTCTACCGTCCTTTTTTCTACTTGTACAAACGTCGTTCTGGTCCAGTAGTCCAGGGTAGGATCGGTGGCATGCCGGACAGGACTTCCGTCAAAAAACCCGAGTTTTACTACCCGGTCACCTTCGCGGGAAAGATCGATTTCCTGTACCACAAACATAGAATGGAGCAGGTCTTTGTATTGCTCTTCTTCCAGGGCGATCACAATGACATCTCCCGGCAGAATGTTTTCAGGAGCAGGATTTCGTGTAAGCATCGTTTAGTATAAAGACCTTGAATCTTTCCGAAAGATAATTAAAATAGATAATAATATATTTTGTTGTACCAATTCTTAATCAGGTTTAAAATAAAAAACATCCATCTCCTGGTCTTAGTGTACCGACTATATTCTGGTATAACGTCATCAGATTTAACATTCAAAATGCAACTACTATCTCCTGGCTGGTCCTCAGGCCAGCCAAACTTAGGATGTCTTCAGTTGCTGATCTCGAACGAATTATAGCTTTTTAGACTACGGGTTACTTTTCCCGGGCTTGCCTGTAGAGGAGGAAAATGAACCAGCATATGAATGGAATAAAAAATAAGGTACAGGGTACAATTGCCTGTCTGTTTTTCCTTTTAATGAAAATCTCTTTTAGTAGTGCAGAAATTCAAAAAATTCACCACTGTAGTGTAACCGCCTCTTTTTCAACGCCGGCCTCTGCGGTGAATCTGAATGTGCCGGTGGTTTTCACCAATACCTCTCAGGGAGCACTCCGGTACCAGTGGCTCGTAGATAACGTACCCGTGAGTACCGATGTGAATCTGACGCATACTTTTACGGTTCAGAACAGTCATACCGTAAGGCTGGTAGCGGCCAACGATATGTGTGGCGATACCACGGCTCCTTTTTCGATCCAGACGGGGTGCGAGAAACTCCGGTATGCAGACAAATGGGTTTTTGGACACAATGCCTCGGTGGATTTTTCTTCAGGGATCCCGGCTTCTTTTAGTGGAACACCTATTATGCAACGGGAAGGAGTAACCAGTATCGCAAGCCCTGATGGTGACCTGCTTTTTTATTCGGACGGCGTTACCGTATGGGATGCACAGCACACGGTTATGCCCAACGGTACAGGGTTGCTGGGAAGCTGGCTTTCGGCACAATCGGGCGTGATCGTACCGGATCCTGCCGGCGGGCAGCGTTATTATATCTTTACCGTTCATAACTGGACAGATGCGACAAGTGAATTTTGTTATTCGGTGATCGACATGTCGTTAAGAGGAGGCCGGGGAGATGTATTGCCGGGAGAGAAAAATGTATTCATTCAAAATAATATTTATGAACGTGTCACTACTGCCCGGCATAAGAACTGCCGGGACTTCTGGATTATCTCTCACGAACGGAACAATAACCGGTATGTAGCGTACCTGCTTACGGCCACCGGACTTTCTCCCCTGCCAGTAGTGACGGACATAGGATCTGTTTCGACCGGTGGAAACCGTTACGGTGGGCTGAGGGCTTCTCACAGCAGCCGGAAGATGTGCTCCACACTGGGTGGAACAGCGTCCCTGCCTACCGTGGAGCTGCTGGATTTTGACAATGAGACTGGAATGTTTTCGAATAACATTGTGCTGTCCACCAGTATTCTGAGTTCGGCCTATTCCTCAGAGTTTTCGTCCAACGACCGGGTGTTGTACGTGACCAGCTATGCAGAAAGCTATATTATGCAATATGATCTTTATGCGGGTTCTCCTGATGCGATCCGGAATAGCATGCAGGACATCGCTCCGTATCCCAATGTCAAAACCTGTGTGCAAATGGGACCCGATGGAAGGATTTACGTATCGGAAGACTACATCGGATCGTTGGGGGTGATAGAACAACCGAATCAACTAGGGATGGCATGCCAGTACCGGGGCAATGCGGTATCTTTGGGTGGGGGACTCGGGCGGCTGGGATTGCCCAATTTTATTCCCTCGCTTTTTGGAGACGCACTGGCCATTCAGGGGCCATGGAAATTATGCGGAGGTTCGGAGGCTACTTATGCAGCAGCGTCGTCTTTTTGCTTGTCCGGGATTCGTTGGGAATTGTCCGGACCAGGATCAATCGTGCAGAACTACGGAGATTCCGTAAGGATAAAATTTTCTCCCGAAGGAGGAGATTGCCGCCTGGTAGCCTATGGGCAGGGCCCTTGCGGGGAGGTAATGGCGGAATTGGTCATAAAACTAAGCCCGCTTCCTTCCGCAGGACTTCCCCGTGATACGGCGTTTTGTGACAACAATGGAATAACACTTCCGGCTACTCCCGGTTTCCCTTATTATTTATGGAATACTCATCATGCTACTTCGGTTAATCTCATCACAATACCCGGTACCTATTGGGTGACCATGAGAAATGCAGACGGGTGCGAGGCTACCGATACCATAAACGTGGAGTATTTTACAGCAGTGGTATCGCTGGGGGCCGATACTACGCTATGTGCGGGAGAGCCTTTTGTATTAAGACCAGCCGGTAATTTCGTTTCTTACCTCTGGCAGGATGGAAGCTCCGGAAATGCTTTTGAGGTAACAACACCCGGACGCTATTTTGTGGTGGCTAACGGCCTGCATGGTTGCAGCACATCCGATACGACCGAAATATCCTGGTTTCCCGTAGAGCATCCCCCGGTGTTTCCCCGGAAAGAGCAAGCTCATTGTTTTGTAGACGGACCTTTGGTTGTCCATGCGTCTGCGGGCGCTTCGTTTGTATGGGAAGCAGACGGCAGTACAGATCCCTTTCTTTCAGTGATAACCTCCGGAGTCTATCGCGTAAAAATATACGATTCTTATGGGTGCGCTGCGGATGATCAGGTGGTGGTACACGAGCGATGCATCCCTGAGATTTATCTTCCTTCGGCTTTCTCTCCTAATCAGGATGGGAATAACGATGAACTGGAGATCTTCGGAAGGTATTTTACCAATTTTAAACTCATGATCTTTAACCGCTGGGGAGAAGTGATCTTCCTCTCTACCGATCCTGCATTGAAATGGGACGGAAAGTACCGGGGAGAAGACATGCCCGTCGGAACGTATCCCTGGCTGATTCATTATGAAGGAGCAGGACAAAACAGTCCGGGACCTTATGCGCTGGAAGGAAGCATTACGCTCATTCGCTAAGAAAAAGAGGGGGAACTTTCGACGTGTGGTTAATCTTAACGATTCGGTTACAGATAGTCTGTAGAGATCCCCTTTTGGCGAAACGCTTCCAGTATTTTGCCTTCTTTGTCGTAGAACAAAGTCACTTTCCTGAGAAGGGGAAAATGGCTGGCATCTTCTGCGCTTCTGATGTTAAAAAGATCGTCTTCTCCGTCCCAGAACGGACAGAGTTGTCCGTAGATCTCATCGCCGCCGTCCTGATATAGTTCGGTAATAGTTTCAGCAAAACGGATGCTTATCGGGAGCTGTTCAAAATATGCTTTTACTTCCGGAATGATGTCGTAACCTTCCTCTTCAATATCAATTTTCCGGTTCTGGTATAGGCTGGCAAACTCGTAGACATCAAAGGCAGGACTCAGCAATTTTTTCCGGTACATCAACTGGTTGATGACGGCAAGTTTGAAATTAAAATCTTTGAACTCGATCACCGCTCCTTCTGCCGGAAGGAGCTTATATTTTTCGGCTTTCTTTTGAAACTCAGAACTGGACTGATCAGACTCAGGGTCTGTTTTCTTGAGCAGGGTGATGGAAGCACTACAGGCTTCTTTGGTATTCCGGTTAAAAGAATAATAAATGCTAAAAGGTCCGGTTTGTTCTTTCGCACTTCCGTTTTTAGTAGCAGTGAGTTTCTTTTTCTCAAAAGCGATCCCTAAGGCTATAAATGTACCGGAGAAAAATGATTTAGGGGTGAACTGGAAATTGTCCCCTTCTCTCAAATGCAGGTTGATCGCCTCGATCGTTTGCCCGTTTTTGGAATGTACAAACAGCCCTAAATCATCCCAGGTATATATCGTGTTGTATTGTAATACAAATGATCGGTTAAAGTCTCCCAGGATCGCTGTTAAAGATTGAAGCGGCACAGGCAGCGACACGGGCTGACTGTTGAGGAGAATCGCTGTTTCGGTGATTTCTAGTGTCATGGAGGTGTTATTATTCTTCTTACTTCTAATATAAAACTTTGAACAGGAATATGAAACTGTCTTCCCGTTTATCTGAGAATAGTACAGTTGTTTTTTCTCATACTACCACAGAGCCGTTGTAGATAGTAGAATACCGGCATTTCTTATAATTTTTCAGAGGGTTGATCAGCAAAAACGATCGCATGATTTCGTCCATAGAGCTCATGCGATCGTTTTATATTTTTCGTCTGCTGATGGAAGCATTACATCCGCGTCAGCTCTTTGGGTTTGTAGGTGGGCATCTTTGGCTCCGGACGCCGTCCTCCTGAGCGGCGGCTTGCCTTGTTGCGAAGATAGATTCGCTGCGCTTTTATTTGCTTGATCTTTATATACCGGATCAGTTTGAAATTGTAGAAATCGTGCAGGATTACGATCACCAGGAATAGACAGACTACATAGAAAAGCTGGAATTCCATATACAAGTACGTGAGACCGGCGGTCATGGATCCTACGAAGTAACCTATGGTAATCGCCAGCAGCAGTTTCGCTTTTGCTTTCAGCTCTCTGTTTTCACGGTATTCTTTTTTGGTAAACATCGCAAACAGGATCCCAAGGTCCGTGGTGGTTCCTGTCAGGTGAGTGGTTTTAATGGTAAACTTGGAAATACTGGCGGTGAGTCCGTTTTGAAGACCCATCGCGAAAAGCATCAGCGCCAGCAGGATCTCTGTTTCCTTCAGCGTTTCCATGTAGAAAAACTGCCCGTAGATTCCCACGCACAAGAGGCATATTATTTCCATTACGATAGGAAGAGAGTGGGCGATATAAGTATTTTTCTGATTCAGGTGAGTGACCGAAAGGCCGGAGATGAAGCTACCCGTGAAAAACAACGATATCCAGGCAAAAACAACAGCTACCTGATAGTAATTCCCTTTTACGACTTCTGCTGCCAGGATGGCGTAATGTCCTGTAATGTTAGAGGCAAACGAAAAGAAGATCAGCAGCGAGGCAATATTTACCATGCCGGCGCAAAAAGCCGTCATAATCCCGAGCTTTATATTCTCTTCAAACGTTCTGTTATTGTATTTCCTGAGCATCTTGTGTTATGTTAATTTTCTTAAAGGTTAGTTTGGCAATCCCTTTTGCCTGAATGTCTGCTTCAAAATTGAGCACCATCGTATGATCGTTCAGCTCGCTAAGATTATAATTTTCAATCGTCGCACTATCGTGCTTGAACTGAAGTATATTTCCTCTTCCCCCGATTCTCCATTTTACGATCTTGTCCGTGTTTTCTCCCAGGAGCCTCACCCGGTGGTCGGGAAGGAAGATCCATGTTTCCGCTTTGTGGATGATCAGGTTCTGCCCGATCAGGTCTTTTACATCATCGGAAATATGCTTGTAGTTTACCGAGTCGTTGCCGGTTTTGTCTACTTTTTCATATTCCCATTTGAGCTCCTCCCATTCTCCGATGATAATATCCTCCGGGCTGGGAGAGTTCTCTACTGTGATGAAGAAACCCGTGATCCCACAGAGAGCGACAATTAAATAGGAAGACCATACTCTGCTCATAATCGTTTGCGTTTAAAACATTCAAGTGTTTAACTATTAGCTAAAGAAGATCTCTGCCAGCTTCTCCCGTTCGGATACTTCTTTCACTTCCCATTCTGTTTCCGTTACAGGCAGAGTGCTTTTTTTAATGAAAGGAATAACATCAACACTTTGCTTATTGACCGGTTCAAACGAATAGTTTGCAGGGATATAAGCTTCGTCCACGTTGTTGGCAAGCAGAAAATTATCAAATGCCGCTTGTGTATTTCCCGTGAAGACATCTTTCCGGATAGAATGAATATGAGAGCTGAATTTATTCTTCAGCAAAGCACATGCCTCCTCAAACCAACGGTTGGTAAGCGATTTGATCAATCTGGATTTGGAGTAGAAGAGGAAGTCTGTTATAGAATCCGATAAATGAACTCCATGAAGAAATATCAGTTCGTACCGATCATTGTTATTAGCTTGGTTCAACATCGTTTTCACTATCTTGAGTGATTCAATACTGAAATCGGTGGGAATTAAAACAGTCTTTTTCATGGCACAGATATTTTAGGGTTATTGAATATCTGCTAAAATACCACCCGGCGATTAGAGGGGCTTAAAAGGGAAATTAAGATCCTATTAGAAAAAAAAGAGGAAATTAAAGTCGGATTAAAAATAGAACTATACTAATAGTTAAAAAGTCGTTTATTTGCTCTGAACAAGAGCTGGTGTGTTTTCTAATCCCTTGTTAGGGAGCCTTATTTGTACGATTGTCCCTTTGTCCAGAGTAGAAGAGATCATGATCTCCCCTTTATGCATTTTTATAATATTCTGAGTAAGGGGAAGTCCGATCCCATATCCCTCGTATTTTTTGGTATTGGAAGCCCTGAAGAAGGGGTCGTAGATATGCTTTAGTTCATTGTCCGGAATACCTATACCGGTGTCTTTTACAATGATAAAGACACTTTCGTCAGAAGCGCCCAGAGAGATCTGGACGGTTTGGTTGTCAGAATATTTGCAGGCATTGCTGATGATATTTGTGAGCGCCAGGTGTAATAATTGCTCGTTTCCTTTTACCTTCAGTTTGACAGGGTTTTCAGGAAACAGGCTCATGTCAATATGTATCTTGTTTTTGCTGTTTAGTTTTTCCAGCGTTTCTTTTACATCCCACAGCAGTTGGTCCACTCTTACTTTATCAAATTTCTGGTTTTTTCCGTTGAATCCTGTTTGGGCCAGGAAGAGCAGAGCCTTTGTTTTTTTGTCCAGCTTTTCGGTTTCGTCCAGGATGATCTTGAGGGTTTCTACGTACTCTTCTGCTGTCCTTGGTTTGGAAAGGATCACATCGGTTTCTCCCATGATAGCTGTCAGGGGGGTGCGAAGTTCATGAGAAGCATTGCTGATAAAATTGTTCTGCGTTTCAAAGGAAGTTTCAATTCTGTTCAGCATATCGTTGAACGTATGTGCCAGTTCGTCCATCTCATCGTTCCTGTTTTTCAGGTTGATTCTCCGGTGCAGGTTTTCTGAGCCGATCTGTTTTACATTTTCGGTAATCTTGTGAAGCGGCTTGAAAATATATTTTGAAAAAAAGACAGAGGCAAATAAGGAAAAGAAAAATGCCACAACGATCGCTACAAACAGCGTTTTCTGAAGATAGGCGAAATGGTGGTGCTGAAAATAATTTTCGGCAGAAGCCACAATGATGTAACTGCCGTTAGTATTGGTATATTTGATTGCTTTATAAAATAACTTCTGGTCGTTGTATTCTGCTTTTCCTTCGGTCAGCACAGATTCGAAAAAAACAAGGGGAACATTCAGGGCAAGAGCCTGCTCTTCAAACGTGGCATCGGGAGTGATCGGATAGATGTAATCCTGTTCGTGCGGAAGCTTTTCAAAAAATTCATTCCGGAGGTCGGATATCCCTTGTATTTCGTTGTCAGCTTCATGGTGCAACTCGGTTTTAGCGGTGGTGACTGCCCGGATCTCCAGTAAACGGTAAAAATCTTCGTAAGAATAATTGGCAACAGAAAAATAGACAAATCCGCTGAAAATGAAAATAATGCTGAGAAATGCTGCCAGCAGAAATATACTTGTTTTGGTTTGTAGTCTCATCGGATAGAAGGTTCTATGACATATTAGGTCAGTTTGGTCAACTGTCGGCAGGGCTATTTTTCTTTGAGTACATAGCCCATTCCTATCACCGTATGGATCAGTTTGGCACCAGGTCCGGAGTCAATTTTTTTTCTGAGGTAGTTGACATATACATCCACTACATTTGTTCCCATATCAAAATTGATCCCCCATACTTCATCCAGAATATCGGTTCGGGAAAGCACCTTGTTCTTATTTTTAAGAAAATGCAATAAAAGGCGGTATTCCGTGGTGGTCAGCGAAATAACATCACCGTTGCGTGTGACGGTTTTCGTATAATCGTTTAAAACCAGGTCGGTGGTTTTATAGATATGCTCTTCCTGCGGGTCGGGATGAGAGCCACCGGTATTTTCCACTCTCCGGAGCAATGTTTTGATGCGGGCTACGAGCTCAATAAATTTAAAAGGTTTTACCAGGTAGTCGTCTGCTCCGCTTTCCAGCCCCAATACAATGTTTTCGGAAGTTCCCAGCGCAGTTAGGAAAAGAACAGGAAGAGAACTGTTGGTCTTTCTGATCTCTTTGCAAACTTCCAGTCCGTTCATCCCCGGAATCATAATGTCCAGGATCACCATCTCAAATTCATTTTCCTGCAACAACTGAAGACCAGTATTCCCGTCAAAGGCTACGCTGATCTCAAACCCTTCTTCGGAGAGCCCCTTTTTAATGAAAGACACTACATGCGCTTCGTCTTCAATAAGTAAAATCTTTTTCATGCAACAGCTTGATCAATTATTATGCATCCTCCAAGGGATATATCCTTCGTTTTCCTGATAGAACGGACCTGGAAGATGGTTGAAAGTAGAGTTTTTTCTTTGCTTTGTCAAATGCCGTTGTTTTTTAAACACTGTTTGGCTCCGGGAGAAAAAAAATATGGAATAGACATTTTAATTCAGTCATTATTTTTATCTTTATTGGACCCGGTGCCTCTTTTTCATATGAAAATTATGTGAATCTGACTAAGATGGAAAAATAATTGTTTGCTTTTGGTATCAAAAGTGTATTACATAAGCATAAAGTGAATATCCCCTGCTGACGTTATAACGATGTAAAATGTGCTGATGTTTTTTACCATTTATTATGCATGGGACCGGGGGGTTAAATTTTAAAAAAGAATAATATGAAAATGACGTTGGGTCAGAAAATCCTGGCTGGTTTTGTTGCCTGTTCTATAGTATTGGCAATTGTAGTGGTTTTTTCGTTTAGAAATAGTGAAAAGCTGGCAAACACGAATAGCTGGGTGAACCATACCCATGAGGTGATCTATGAATTTGATCAGATTACCATTGCGGTATCCGATGTGGTCACCGGAACGAGAGGTTTTGTGATTAGCGGCGATGAAAAATTCCTGGATCTTTATTACGACGGATTGCAGAAGATCCCTCAGCATGTAGACTCGCTAGAAAGGCTTACCCGGGACAACCCGTCACAGCAGCGGAATATAGACGAGCTCAGAGTGCTGATAGGAGATGCACTTACATTCAGGGCACAGATGGTGGAAGCCCGGAAGAGGAATTACCAGGAGGCGCTGGACATGGTATTGACCGGAAAAGGGAAGGAGTTGCACGAAAGAGTAAGAAAATTTATAGACAATTGTAAAACGATAGAGCAAAACCTTCTGGATACAAGATTGATGGCCAGCGAAAAAGATACCCGGGATTTCAATGCCGTGTTTATCATCCTGATCGTCATCATCGCCATTGTGCTGATGGTTGTCTATATGATCATCATAACGAATCTGCGGGCGCTGAAAAAAGCAGAAAAGGAAAGCGCCGATAAAAACTGGCTGCTTACCGGAAACTATGAGTTGAATGAAAAAACAAGAGGAGAGAAAGATAGTTCAGACATCGCCCAGGTCGTGATCAGCCAGCTTTGTCAATATGTCAATGCACAGGTTGGTGTTCTCTATCTCCATGACAATGGAGTGCTGAACCTCGCCGGAAGTTACGCCTATCAGGTAAGAAAACAGAACAATACAGTCATCAGGGTCGGAGAAGGACTGGTAGGGCAGGCCGCCCAGGAAAAGCAAACGATCATTTTCACTGAGGTTCCCGACGATTATATAAAAGTAAATTCCGGCCTCGGACACAGCACTCCTAAAAACATCATCCTGGTCCCTCTGGTGCAGGAAGGAATGGTTCGGGGTGTGATCGAGATCGGTACAGCAGGACAGTTTACTCCCCTTCAGGTGGAATTCCTGAATATGGTGGCAGAAAACCTGGCTATTGTATTCTATGCGGCACAATCCCGGATGAAACTCAAAGAACTGCTGGAAGAGACCCAGCGGCAGGCAGAAGAGCTGGAAGCCCAGCAGGAAGAGTTGAAGCAATCCAACGAAGAACTGCAGGAGAAGACAGGATTGCTTGAACGATCAGAAGCCGAACTGAAAGCCCAGCAGGAAGAACTTCAGCAGGCCAATGAAGAACTGGAAGAAAAGGCCAACCTGCTCGAAGATCAGAAAGATCATCTGCAAATGGCGAAACTGGATATTGAATCAAAAGCAAAAGAACTGGAACTGACAAGCAAATACAAGTCCGAATTCCTGGCCAATATGTCGCACGAACTCCGCACTCCGTTAAACAGTATCCTGATCCTTTCCCAGTTGCTCTCTGAAAATAAGAATAAAATGCTCGGAGAGAAAGAGATTGAGTTTTCAAAAAATATCTATAATTCCGGAGCAGACCTGCTCACCCTTATCAATGAAATTCTGGATCTTTCCAAAGTAGAATCCGGGAAAATGGAACTGGACATTACAAGTACTCCTGTTCGGGAGTTGGGGGTCAATATGGAAGCCGTTTTCTCCGAACTCGCCAAAAGTAAAGGAATCGAATTTTCGATCCGTTATCTTGCTACAGAAAATAAAAACATTCATACCGACCAGCAGAGATTGGAGCAGATCCTTAGAAATCTGCTTTCTAATGCGTTTAAATTTACAGAGCGTAAAGGAACGGTTTCCCTCGTGATAGAACGGGTGAAACCGGCAGATGTACCGCTGAAAAACAAAAGACTTCAGGAAGCGGAAGAGATCCTGGCATTTATCGTAACCGATACGGGCATAGGAATTTCTTCTGAAAAACAATCACTCATCTTTGAGGCGTTCCAGCAGGCCGATGGTTCTACCAAGCGTAAATACGGCGGAACCGGATTGGGCCTTTCGATCAGCCGCGAGCTGGCACTTGCCCTGGGAGGAGAAATAGCACTATCCAGCGCAGAAGGAAAAGGAAGCACATTTATACTTTACCTGCCTTGCAGATTTGAAATATCTTCTTCATTCTCGGAGTCGAAAGAGCTCGTAGTAAGAACACCGAAAGAACCTGTTCCGCAGGCTGGTAAGATTGAAAAATACCCTTCTTCCACAAAAGGAACAGACGATCTGGATAATATTTATGAAAACGACAAGGTGATTCTTATCATGGAAGACGATCCGGCGTTTGCCCAGTTGCTGCTGGATTTTGTAAAACAAAGGAACTACAAAGGCATTGTGGCTACCCAGGGAAATACAGGACTTAGTATGGCCCGCCATTATAAACCGGATGCGATTTTGCTGGACATGAAGCTCCCCGTGATGGATGGGGAAGATGTGCTGAAGATCCTCAAAAAAGATCCCGACCTCCGGCATATTCCCGTACAGAT
>CAYTGJ010000105.1:7076-15656 GCA_964437245.1 uncultured Chitinophagaceae bacterium | reverse complement strand
GGTGGTGGTCTGCCTGGTGTTGGCAGGACTGGTGTTGGATTACCGGTCTATCCTTGGCCTTTTGGTGCTTTCATTGCCATTTTCGGCCTCTTTCCGGATCGGAGAGATCAACTTGAATGTCGGATTGCCTTCGGAACCACTGATCGGGCTTCTGGCAGGTATGGGGTTGGTGTTTATAGTGTTGCAGGATAAAAAGTCAGGAATTTTGTCACATCCTGTTACCTTGCTGTTATTCCTTTACTGGGGAACACTGGTGGCCAGTTTTGTTTTTTCTTCTATGCCTGGAGTATCCATAAAATCTTTGTTGGTGGCTACCTGTTATCTTTTGGTATTCTTTTTTGTATTGTGCTATTACTATCTATACAACGAGTATAAAATTAAAAACCTGTTTTTTCTGTATGCCTTCTCCTTTGCAATTGCGGTGGTATTGATCTCCTGGAAGCATTCGGATTATGCGTTCAATAAAAATGTTTCGGCAGTAGTGGTCGAACCTTTTTTTTCGGACCATACGATTTATGGCGCTTGCCTAGCCTTTATGGTTCCTGTCACGCTTACGTTTTTTCTGCGGAGCGAAGCGTTGGGGCTTAATTATTTTCAGAAGATCCTGTCGGGAATTTTTACCGTTTGTTTCCTGGCCGGAGTGTACCTGTCGCATAGCCGTGCTACCTGGGTAAGTCTGGCCAGTATCCTGGTACTGGGCCTTGTGCTTCGGCTGAAAATATCCTTTACCACTTTGTTGATCTTTTTTGGTCTGGCATTGCTGGTAGCGGCGATGAATATGGAAGCGTTGATGCCTGTGCTGATCAAAAATAAATACGATTCAAAAGCCAAACGTGCAAATCTGGAAGCGCAGATCAAGTCGGTGACCAATATCAAGAACGATGTCTCCAATGCAGAGCGTGTCAACAGATGGTTGTGTGCTGTACGAATGTTTAAGGAAAAGCCGTTGACCGGTTATGGAATCGGTACATACCAGTTTAAGTATATCCCGTTCCAGAAAGGTTCTGAAATGACCGAGATCAGTGTGACCAGTGCCAAAAATAATTATTCCCAGGGGATGGGAGGAACCGCGCATTCGGAATACCTGCTGGCACTGGCAGAAGGTGGATTACTTTCCTGCCTGGCCTTGCTCATGATCGCTGTTTATTCGCTGTACCTGGGGATGAAACTTTATTACAACACTCAGGGAGCCTCGAAATATTATGCCTTGATGATTATGATGGGCTTGTTTACCTATTTTGTGCATGGTATTTTTAATAACTTTCTGACAACCGATAAAGCGGCCTTTCTGGTATGGGGAGGCCTTGCTTCTTTGTGCATGTTGGATCTGAAATATAAAGAAGATCAGCGGAAATCGCTGACAGGACAGTATGAAAAAAAATAAATTTGCCCGCGAGTCAATGGTGATCATGACGGAACTGGTGCTTCCGAACGATACCAACGGATTGAACAATCTGATGGGAGGAAGAATGATGCATATGATGGATGTAGTCGCTGCGATCTCTGCCCAGAGGCATTCCAACCGTATCGTAGTCACGGCTTCGGTGGACAATGTATCGTTCAAGTATCCGATCAAACTGGGAAATGTGGTGACCCTGACCGCCAAAGTCACGAGAGCATTCAGCTCTTCCATGGAAGTACACATAGAAGTATGGTCCGAAGATGTACCGATGAACGAAAAGGTGAAAAGTAATGAAGCTTTTTTTACGTTCGTGGCAGTGGATCAGGGAGGAAGACCGATTGACGTACCGGAACTGACTCCTGAAACGGAAGAAGAAAAAGTATTATATGACGGAGCCCTCCGGAGAAGGCAGCTACGGCTTGTGCTGGCGGGAAGAATGAATCCTTCGGACGCCACGGAGCTTAAAAGCCTTTTTACAATTTAACAAAATAGAAATTCAGACAAGCGTTTAACCATCTGACCAATGATCAATACCGAAAGAAGTTTACTGAATCATCTTGTCGTACATTATGTGGGGAATAAAAGCGATGAAGAAGATACTCTGAGGCTGTCGAAGCAGGCTTTAAAGCTGGACGACGATGCGGTGGAAAGTCTGCTGATGCGTTATTTCCTGTCTCCTTTTAAAAATAATGAATTCTTCCATTTTACGCACGAGGAAGACCTGGCCAAGAATGAATTGTATTCCATCGCTTCCAGGATCTTTGCTGATCCGGGAGCTTTTTTCCTGCAGTCTGTCAACGTAGCCAATTATCTTTATGAAAAGTCGGTGCATCCGAAGGTGAAAGGAGGCGAACTGTATATGATCTATCTGCAGGATTGCCTGGTCAACGATGAACCGGTGGATGCGATCGGGATATTTAAGTCTGAAACGAAGGAAACGTATTTGAAAGTGGCTGGAGCAGGCGATCAGTTTTCGATCAGTTCCGATACGGGGATCAACATTAATAAGCTGGACAAGGGATGTCTGATCTTTGATATGGACAAAGAAAAAGGGTATCGTGTATGTACGGTCGATGTGACCAATAAATCCGAGGAAGCTCAATACTGGAAACATGATTTTCTGAAGCTGAAATCCCGTGAGGATAGTTTTTATCATACCCAGAATTATTTGCAGTTGTGCAAGGGATTTATTGATGAAAAGCTGAAAGAGGATTTTGAAATTTCCAAGACGGATGAAATTGACCTGATGAACAAATCGGTTAATTTTTTCAAAGAAAGAGAGGTGTTTGACCTGAATGAATTTAAAAGGGAAGTGATCCAGCAGCCGGAGGTCATTGATGCGTTCAGGGACTATAAAGAAACGTTTCAGCAGAACCGTGATGTGGTGATCGCCGACGAATTTAATATTTCTCATAATGCTGTTAAAAATACCAGCAGGATCTTTAAAAGTATCCTGAAACTGGATAAGAACTTCAGCGTCTATATTCATGGTAAGAAAGAATACATTGTGCAGGGATTTGACGAAGAAAAAGGAATGAATTATTACCAGCTTTATTACAGGGAGGAAAAATAGTCCGGCCCACTTGATTTTTACGGACCGGCAAGTTTATACTTTTTCCCGGGAAGGGGCTTGACGATTCCATCAAACTCCATTGTGAGCAGGATTGAAAGCAGCTTACTGACCGGGATATTCGTTTTCCAGCTTAGCTCATCCACCGAGAGCGTTTCCTGTCCGGTAAGAAGGAGAGCAATTTGTTTTTCGTGGCCGGTAAGTGTGTCCTGTAGTGTGTGGGCGGATTTCGGTTGTCCTGCCTGCTGAATATC
This sequence comes from uncultured Chitinophagaceae bacterium, assembly GCA_964437245.1. Lineage (GTDB taxonomy): Bacteria > Bacteroidota > Bacteroidia > Cytophagales > Cytophagaceae > JANYCO01. Next base: position 12,430 of record CAYTGJ010000105.1, on the reverse strand, counting down.
CCAGTTCAGAATGTATTCCAGGTCTTTTACCGAAGTATAAATATGTGCTTTATGGGTTTTGATAAGGTGGTTACATCCTTCGTTATATTTACTCCCAAGATTTCCCGGTACGGCAAACACTTCCCGGTTGTAGCTGTTGGCGATCTCAGCGGTGATGAGCGCACCTCCTTTCCGGGCCGCTTCTATGACAATGATTGCATCGCACAGGCCGGCTACAATCCTGTTGCGCGCAGGGAAAAAGGAAGGATCCGGTTTGGTATGAGGCCTGTACTCGGTCAGCAGCCCCCCGTTGTCCAGCATTTTTAGGGCAATTTCCCTGTGCACAGAAGGATATACGATATCGATCCCGGAAGCCATGACACCAATGGTAGACAATGCTTCGCGGAGGGCTGTTTTATGCGCATGAACATCGATCCCATAGGCCAGACCGCTTATAATACAGGGTTGGTAAGGTTTGAGCTCGTCAATGATCTTTTCGGTGACCTCTTTACCATAGCTGGTAGCCTGTCGGGTGCCTACAATGCCGATCGTTTTGATTGTGTTAAGTTCCGCCTGACCTTTAAAGAAGAGGAGGGAGGGAGCGTCGGCAAAATGCCGGAGCCGTTCGGGGTACTGCGGACTGGTGTAAAATAATATCTTTACGCCATGCATTTCAGCCCATTTGAGTTCTTCTTCTGCTTTCCATAATATGTTCTGCCGGGAGATCGCTTCTGCCAGGATTGTTCCTATACCTGGGATTTTTAGCAGTTTTCCTTTGGGAGTATGAAACACCTTTTCCGCCGATCCGCAATAGCTGATCAGTTGTCTGGTAGTATGGCAGCCGATACCGGGAATTAGACCAATGGCCGTTTCGTATAAAAGAGCATTCATGATATGGATAAAAATGTGTTAAAAAATGATGAACGAATATAATGTAAAAAATCATATTTTGGATTTTAAATTCTATTTTTAAGTTTCTGATTTCTTTAGTGCGTATGAAAAATCATTTTAAACATGCAACGGGTTACCTGAATATAGACGATTCCGCTGTTTATTTCACGATCTCGGGAAACTGGGAGGAAACGAAAAAGCTAAATGAAAAAACTAACGGAATTCCGGTGAAACAGGTGTTTAAAAATATGGTGATAGTACTGATCGTATCAGTACTGTTAGGGGCGCTCTTGGTCTATGCCTTTTTGAAAGTGGATGCCGGAGGGATCGCCGTGGTAGGGCTTATTTCAGTACCGTTTACGGTTTACAAGATCCTGACTTATTTTCAGGCAGATCTGGCCCTGAAATTTTATATTCCTTTGAAGAAGATCATACAGTATCGTTTCTCAGAAGGTAATACTCAGTTGACGATCCGGTTCTATAATCAGGAGGGAAAAGAAGAGGAGATAGAGGTGACAGGTCTGGAAATGGAGTATCATGCCAGAGTAGTCACGTTGTTGAATGGATTGAAATAAGCCTTGGATAAAGCCAATGTCAAAAGCCTGTAAGTTTAATTCCTGTAATCGCTCGGCTCTTTTGCCGATTACTATTTGTGAGGGCTTTGCCCGGGCTGGAGTATCCAAAAAACAATGGTTACTTTTTAAAATAATAAATATTACGAATGTTATATTTGCTCATGGCCTTTGTCTCCAAAAAGCAGGTGTGATTGTATCGCAAGCTGACCATTCTGTTTCAGAACGTTTCTAATGGACATTGTTTGTGAGGATACAAACAAAAGCAAAGAACGAATAAAAAAAATGAGAACTGAAGAGAAAATAAAACAAGCATTTGACCCTTACCTCAATGTTCCCATTGAAGCGTGGAAATCATTTACTGACTTAGGAGAAGTTATTACAACGACAAAAGACCAAACCATAAAACATTCGGACACGACCGAAAAATATTTGAATTTTATTCTAAAAGGGAGTGGCGGAATTTTACTTTGGAACAATAACAACTTTGTGTGTATTGATTTGTGTTATGAGGGAGAATTTTTTGGCGATTATATGTCCTTTCTTGACCAGCGACCTACATCTCTTGGAGTGATAACTTTTGAGCCTTCGGAACTTTTTAGAATATCCAAGCCCAATTTTGGCAAGTTGAGTAATGACACGGAGTTTGGAGATAAAATCTGTCGCTTTGCTTCCGAAGCCCTTTTTGCTCACAAACAAAAACAACAAATAGACATACTTACAAAAACGGCAACAGAAAGATACATTGAGCTACAAGCTAAACAACCCGAAATTATACAGCGAACTCCTCAAAAATATATTGCCTCATATCTTGGTGTAACACCTCAAAGTTTGAGCCGAATAAGAAAAGAGCAAACAGCAAAATATTAGTTATCGTATGGTAATAGAAAACGCATTTTTCAATCAGACCTTTGCCAAAAATAATTCTGATATGAAAATGTTTTACACGCTCTTAATCGTAGGAATTGCAACTATGCTGTTAGTAACTGCGGGGACTTTTACTAATCAAATCAATCTGCAAATTCATCCTGACAGTTTTGTAAATGGGTTGGCAAAATATCAGGCTTTTGCCTTGACAGTCGGAATTTTAACAACAATAGCTATCCTGATTTTAAACCCCGAAAGCAAACAATTCCTAAACGTAGGGCAACTTAGTACCATTGCTGAAAAAGAAAAATGGCTTGGAATAAACGGCAAATCTTCCTGGAGAGGAAACGGACTTCAATTGCTGTTCTTTGTAAGTATTGCGACAGGAATATTTATGTTCTTGGCTGTTAAATACACCAATAGCATGAGCAACTTTCAATGGAGTTTTATTTCTTTAATAATGCTGTTTTCATTCACAAATTCTTTGACCGAAGAATTGATTTTTCGCTTTGGTATTGTTGGCGGACTTTTTAATCATTATCCTAAGTTAACTATATTGATTATGTCCGCTATATTATTCGGCCTACCGCATTATTTCGGTTATCCTAATGGGTTGGTAGGCATTTTAATGTCGGGAGTGTTAGGTTATATCTTATGCAAGGCGACAATGGAAACCAAAGGACTTTCAATTGCGTGGACAATACATTTCGTACAGGATGTCATCATTTTTACAGCTTTAATGATGATGAATGTTAAGCAAAATACATAGTGACACGACAGACAAAAGGATTACTATTTGTGAGGGATTTGCCCCCATCGCCCTCGTTTCCAACGAGCAGGCGTTCTATAGAAGCGATTATATTGCACCGTGACTATTCTGTTCTCCGAATGTTTCTAATGGACATTATTTGTGAGGATACAAACAAAAGCAGAAAAGAGGTTATGGAGCTGGAAATGGAGTACTGTAAAGGAATAGCAACGCTGTTGGACAGTGGACAACGCATAAAAAAAGGCCGGTGAAATACCGGCCTTTTTCAGGAATTTGACTTCCGTTTATCCTTTCGGATTCGCAATTTCAATATTTACTTTTCTCCCTTTGATCCGGCTGTTGGTCATACCATCCATAATGTTGTTTACACTATTGTCCGATACTTCTACAAAGGAATATTTATCATAAATTTCGATCATTCCGATCTGGTTACTGTCGATGTTGGCTTCTCCCGTAAATGCTCCTACAAGGTCACCGGCGCTTACGCGATCCATTTTCCCTACATTTACGAAAAGACGTACCATGCCGTCGTTTTTACTGCGGCGGGAGCTTCTGCGATCGGAACCTCCTTCAAAAGAACGTTCACGTTTTCTGTCTCCATATTCATTGCGTCCGGAGGAGCGCTCACGTCTTTCTCTTTTTTCGCCATAGCGATCCTGACGTTCTTCACGGTCTGAGTGTTTTTCCTCTTTCTTCATTTCACCGATGGTCAGGCGAAGCAGTGCTGCAGCAATGTTTTCCAGCGAATGTCCCTGTTCTAGATAGCTCTCCAGTATATTCTGGTACAACGAAAGGTCGGTAGATTCTGCCAGCGTTTGCAGTTGGGCAAGCAGTTTGTTTTGCTTCAGCTCAAATAGTTGTTTGCTGGAAGGTGCCTGTCCTTTTACGATCTTTATTTTGGCGTACCGTTCGATGTCCTGAATACGCATGTATTCTCTTCTTCCGGTCACAAATGTAAAAGCTTTACCTGATTTCCCGGCTCTTCCGGTACGTCCGATTCTGTGTACGTAATATTCTACGTCCAGCGGAACATCATAGTTGAATACACCGTCTACATTGTCTACGTCAATCCCGCGGGCTGCTACGTCGGTAGCTACGAGTATGTTGACAAGACCTTTTCTGAATTTACCCATTACATTGTTACGCTGGGCTTGTTTCAGGTCTCCGTGCAGTGCTTCTGCTTTGTATCCCTGAAGATTCAGTTCTTCTACCACCTCGTCCACACCTCTTTTGGTATTGCAGAACACCAACATCAGTTGAAGGTTGTGGGCTTCGATGAGGTTAGTCATCATGGTTACCTTGAAATCGTTTTTTACATCGAAGTATTCCTGTTCGATCAGGGTATTGGTCAGTTCTGTACGGGTTATTTTAACCATTACAGGGCTGTGCTGATACCTTTTCGTCATGTCCAGGATAGGCTTCGGCATAGTGGCCGAGAAGAAGATCGTTTGTTTTTCTTCCGGCATTTCGGACAGGATCGATTCGATGTCTTCACGGAAACCCATGTTGAGCATTTCGTCCGCTTCGTCCAGGACCACCATTTTGACATCGTCAAAGGAGATCGTGCCTCTGTCCATATGGTCCAGTACACGTCCCGGAGTACCGATTACTACCTGTACGCCTCTTTTTAAAGCAGATATTTGTCTTTCAATTGATTCACCTCCGTATACCGGGATGCAATGAATCCCTTTTTTATATTTCAGTAATTTCTTGAATTCGTTGGCAACCTGTACTGCCAGTTCACGCGTAGGGCACATCACCAGTGCCTGGATGCTTCTATCGTGAGCATCTAAACGATCGATAAGGGGTATGCCAAAGGCAGCAGTTTTACCAGTACCGGTCTGCGCCTGCCCAATGATATCTTTCCCCTCCAGAATGTGTGGAATCGCTTCCGCCTGTATAGGCGTGGCCTCGTCAAATCCCATCTCCGCAATGGCCTCCTGTAGCTCGTTAGACAGAGCTAGTTCACTAAATTTAATCGTATTCATTAATGGATTTTTTAAATTTGGCCAGATGTATCGGCCTGAATTATAATATATAATAAGTTGCAAATGTACGGATTATAGATGAATATTCGTATAGATTTGTAATATTTAATTCCATTTTCAATATTGTGGTAAATATGTCCATTCGGATTGGATGGGAGGAACGAATAAATATGTCAAATCAAATAGGAAATAATACTATCCCACTACCACCCCGACAAGGGAAGTTGCCGGCAAGTATGCCCTTTATTATCGGGAATGAACTGGCAGAGCGGTTTAGCTTTTATGGCA
>CAYTGJ010000105.1:1985-7066 GCA_964437245.1 uncultured Chitinophagaceae bacterium | reverse complement strand
GCATGAAAGCCATTTTAACTACGTTCCTCGTAAGTCAGTTCTTTAATCCTGCCATGAACCCTGCTTTGCAGTCCGTGGCAGAAGCACAGGCGAATGAAAAAACACACTTGTTTATTGCTTTTGCTTACCTGCTTCCCATTTTAGGAGGCATCCTGGCCGATTGGTTCTGGGGAAAATATAATACCATTCTTTATCTGTCTCTCCTTTATTGTGTAGGGCATGCCGGACTTGCTGTTTTTGAGGCTAACCTGAACGGTTTTTTGTTAAGCCTTCTGCTTATTGCGATAGGGGCAGGAGGAATCAAACCCTGTGTATCGGCCAATCTGGGAGATCAATATGATAAGAGCAATGAACATCTTATCTCCAAAGGGTATGAGATGTTTTATTTCAGCGTCAACCTTGGGTCTTTCGTATCTACTCTTTTGATTCCGGTATTGCTGGAGCGTTATGGTCCGGCACTGGCTTTTGGGATTCCGGGGGTATTGATGGGAGTGGCTACTTTTGTGTTCTGGCTGGGGAGAAAAAAATATAAGATCGTTCCGCCTTCGGGATTTAAAAACGAAGAGTTTTACAATATTAATTTTTATGCCTTGCTGAATATGGGCCGCCAGGCCAAAGAAAGGCAGATCAACAACCCCTTGATCCTTATGTCTCCTATCCTGGTAGGTTTTTTAGTGTTTATCGGGGTGTTGTGTTATGATTTTGAACTGATCAACAATCCTTATGTGATCCTGCTTCCTATTTCGGGAATGCTGCTGTTCTTTCTTGCGGTAGGGATTGCTTCTCTTCTCAAGAAAGCCCGGGGGGAAGATTTTTATGGGGTAGCCTTGAAAAGATTTTCCGCTGAGCAGGTAAAAGGGATCAAAGCGGTATGGAGTATTTTCGGAGTATTTGCTTTTGTACCGGTATTCTGGGCTTTGTACGATCAAAACGGTTCTGAATGGGTATTGCAGGCACGTTATATGGATACGAATTTCCTGGGGATTAACTGGCTCCCTCAGCAGATACAAGCCATCAATCCTGTACTGATCCTGATCCTTATACCATTGTTTTCCCTGGTGATCTTTCCTCAGTTGGAAAAAGCAGGGATCAGGATCACTCCGTTGAGAAAAATAGCAGTGGGTTTTTTTATCGCAGCTATTTCCTTTGTGGTGATCGCACTGATCCAGGAAAATATTGATGCCGGAGGAAGACCCAATATTATCTGGCAGTTGCTGGCGTATCTGATCCTTACGATTGCAGAAGTACTTATTTCGATCACCGGACTGGAGTATGCCTATACCAAAGCACCTAAAACGATGAAATCGGTGATCATGTCGTTCTGGCTGCTGACGGTATCCGTAGGAAATATCTTTGTGACGGTGATCAATAACAGCAAGGTTAACCAGGGCTTTTTTGCACATCTGGAAGGAGCGACGTATTATTGGTTCTTTGTGGGCATTATGCTGGTAGCAGGGATCGTATTTGTAGTGGTGGCAAGGAAAAATAAAGAGAAAAAATTGGAACAGGGTACCTAGAAGGACCTGGAAGCGTTATATATTTTAGAAACAGGAACAGGATGTTGGATTTTATTATATTGGTGATATTAGTGATCAGAATCGTTTCGTATTCCAAGAAAAAAGGGCAGAACCCTTTAAAATGGGGAGCTTTGCTGGTATTAAACTGGTTTATGTTTGAGTTGCTGGGAATATCGCTGGTTACTTATTTGTTGAATATTAAGATTGATCTTGCTTTTTTGCAGACCAATCCGGAATACTTTCTGCTATTGTCCATCTTTGGAATAGGATGCGGATTCCTGGGGTATTTTATGACCCGCAGAATGCTGGACCGCAGCCGGGGCTGACACTTTAAAACGAATACGTTATGAAGAATTGTATTGGAATTTTGTGTGGGATTATCTTTCCTGTTCTGTTGATGGCACAGACGCCGGAAGCAGCCAAACAAAATGAAACAAAGCTACAGACGCTCGGAGCTCCCGTGAATACGCTGGATTATTCGGAGTTCTCTCCTACGCTCAGTGCAGATGGGAACACGATGATTTTTGAATCCGACCGTGAAGGAAAAGGAATCTGGCGTCTTTACATCACGCATCAGGTCAAGCCTGGAGTATGGACTCCTCCCAAACCATTTGAAGTAGTGAATAATTTTGTCTCCGGCAGTGATTTTCTGGGAGGTGCCTTCCTGAGTTACGATGGCAAAACCCTGTTCTTTACTTCGGATAAAAAAGGCTCTTACGGAGGGATCGATATCTGGTATACCACAAAGGTAGGTGATAAATGGGAACAGCCTAAAAATGCCGGTAAAGGAGTGAATACCTCCGGGTACGATGGTTTTCCTTCCCTGTCTGCCGACGGAAAACATCTTTATTTTATGAGAGAAGGGAAAAGAGATACTCCTACCAAACAACGTTGCTGCGTCATTTATGTAGCGGAGCGGCGGGGGGCTTTTTACATGAATGCAAAGCCATTGCCTTATCCGGTCAATACAGGATGTGAAGGGTATCCGAGGATTATGGCAGATAATAAGACCCTGATCTTTTCTTCGTATCGTAATGAAGGGAAAGGCGGGTATGATCTTTATGAGTCAAAACTTAGGGCGGGGAAATGGACCAAGCCGGTTCCGCTGGAATTTATCAATACTCACCGGGACGATGAGTTGATCTCTGTGCCGGCTTCCGGTGATGTGATCTATCTGTCCAGTACCAGCAGCAATAATAAAGATGATATTTATAAGGTAACGCTGCCCAAGGAATTCCGTCCTGATAAGCTTGTTTCCGTAGAAGGAGTGATCCGTGAAGATGAAACCAATAAAGTGATCCCGGCGACTATTAAAGTGAATAATATTAATACAAAGGAAAAAGTCATCGAAATAAAGAACAATGAAGTGACGGGGAAATACACCTTGTTGCTTCAGGAAGGGGAAAAATACGATGTCTCTATCTCCTCTAAAAGCAGGACCTTTCATTCGGAGGTGATCGATCTGGAGAATGTTGCCAAGTACCAGATGGTGAATAAAGATATAAAGCTAAAAGCGCTGAAGTCCAATACCAGTTTTGTGCTGAACAATATTTTCTTTGGATTTGACTCTGCGGTGGTCAAAAAAGATTCTGAACTGGAGCTGGAGCGCGTGGTCGAGCTGATGAACCTGAACCCCACTATGGCTGTAGAGATCTCTGCCCATACGGATGACAAGGGAGCGGAAGTGTACAACAATCGTCTTTCGCAGGCACGTGCAGAGGCTGTAGTGGATTTCCTGGTACAGAAAGGGATCGTAAAGGAAAGACTTGTGGCAAAAGGTTATGGCAAATCCCAACCGAGTGTTCCCAATGATTCTGAAGAAAACAGAGCCAAAAACAGAAGGGTAGAATTCAAAGTGATCAAGCTGTAGTAGTAGGAATTTCTAAATTGTTTTCTGGCTTTCCCCTGACCAGACAACCAAATGATCTGTCGATTTATCTTCAATAAAAATCCCTGACATTGAGAAATGCCAGGGATTTTTTATTGGGTTTATTTCGGAACTCAACTTCTATTTCTTGAGCATATTTTTGACAAAACTGTTGTCTCCGCTCGAAATTTTTAAGAGGTAATGTCCGGCTTTGAGATCGGTAAGCGGAAGTGCAATTTCATCACCGGAGGGATTGTGGAATGTATTCTCCGAAATTACTTTCCCTGTGCTCTCTAAGATCTGAACCGTTATAGTCCCTGTTTGATATTCGGAATTTAAGCTTAGCATTACTATATCAGAAGCTGGATTTGGGAAAAGGTGTACCTGGCTCATCGAAGCTCTGAGGGTTCCTGTAGGAGTACAGGAATTGTTGGTAATGGCTCTTGATACCGTAGTCCCGGTACAAGTACCGACCGCCGGAGTTACCGAAATGTTTCCTCCGGCAGATCCGAAGGTAACGTTTAGAGTGTTTGTCCCCTGACCGGAGTTGATCACCGCGTCCGCAGGAATTCCCCAGGTATAGGTCACACCGGATTTATTCGGTACGCTGTACGATACGTTTGCCTGATCGTTGCATACGGTAGCCGCTCCTGTGATTGTTCCGGCAGCAGGAGTTTCGTTCAGCAGAAGATTGTCAAAATAGAATGTGTGGCTGTTATAGGAGCCTGGTGTAAACAGTAGTACGAGTCGATTCACGCTGGTGCCAGCCAGTCCTGGTTCCGGACTGGCGATGTGTTCGAAGGTAAGTGTTTCCCAGGCATTCGCTACAGTGGTGGTGGCCCGGTAAGTACTGTGTCTTCCTGTAGGATAAGGAGCGGAAGAAGTATTACTGTTCTCAAGTGTAATTTCAATATTTCGCCCTGCGGCATTGGAATACACATCCATCATAAATCGTTTGGTATTGTTTTCGATCAGATCAGCATTTCCGATATTCGGATTCTCCACAACGATTACATCAAATTCCTCCGCGGGGTTTCGGATATACTGTGCACAAACAGGGGAAGTATTTTCAGCAGAAGGGGCAGGGTTGTTTTCCTTGGGATTTAACTGTCCATGGATGTATCCATAGTTGCTAAAACGGGTGAACTCGAAGTCTTCGAGCATAGTACCACAAGATACAGGCATGATTGTAACCGGGAGTGTATAGCTGGCACTGCCGCAGTCTATGGTTTTAACCACTTCTACCGTGCCGGAACCTGTTCCCCAGGTGACTTCCACAGAATTGGTCCCGTTTCCGGATACAATACTACCATTGCTTGCTGACCAGGCATAGGTAGCATCTTCGGTAGCAGGAATGCTGTACAGAATACCGGTTTCGCCCGGTAGTACGGAGGTTTTCCCGTTGATAGAACCGGTTAGTTCTCCTCCTGAAAGATCCGTATATACTTTTACATAGTCTACCTGCATATTCGCACTCCAGGAGGTATTTCCGTTGATAATAGCCGATTCCTCCGGATTACCGGAATACCAACCTCCTACTGCCACATTGAGGATCAGGAAGAAATCCTGGTCCCATGGCCAGTTGACGGCGTTGTTGGAAGGAGGGTTAAGATTATTAGGATCTCTGGTAACTGTTTTAAACAAGTGATCGTCTACATACCAGCGTATTTCGTCGGGCGTCCATTCTACGGCAAAAA
>CAYTGJ010000105.1:0-1975 GCA_964437245.1 uncultured Chitinophagaceae bacterium | reverse complement strand
GTACCATCGGTTTTGTTGGTGTGATCTCCGCGGTATTCCATAATATCGATCTCGCCGCTGGTAGGCCATCCTCCGTAAGGACTGCTTTGGGGCAGCATCCAGAATGCCGGCCATACTCCTGTTCCTGCGGGTAGTTTTATACTGGCTTCAAAACGGCCGTATCTCCAGGCATGTTTGTCTTTGGTCAGGATTCTGGCAGAAGTGAAATTGTTGCCCGATCCCAGATAATTAGCTTGGTAACGTGCTGTGATGTTGAGATATCCTCCGGAAACACTGAGATTGGAGGCATTGTTGGTATAATATTGTCTTTCGTTATTTCCCCATCCGCAGAGGGAAGGGCAACCATTGCCTGTTTCGTGCATCCAGCGGTCTGTATCTAACGAGGTGCCGTCGAAATCGTCTTTCCATACTTCACTCCAACAGCTTTGAGCATGACCATGTTGGGAAATGAGGATCAGGAGAAAGAATGCACTAAAGAGGTATTTTACTAATTTCATACAAATACTTTTTGGGAATCAGATTATTACTAAACATGGTTATGTAAAAAGCAATCTATTCTACACAGAGCCTATTCGATAATACGATCCGGAATGGGGTTTTTTATAATTTTTATTGAAAAAAAACAATAAAAAATGCCTTGATCAGACTTGTATCCGTGCTTTGATTGCGGTTTAATAGCAAACTATTATCTGCTTTTTAAAATAAAATGAATTGAAAATTAATGTGTTATGTTGTTTGGTGGGAGGTGGAGAGGCACCTTATAGACAATAACGATCTTAGATGAAAAGAAGAGAATATAAAGTTTACAGAAAATGGTATATAAACTAACTGAATATACCCCTCAACTATTATAAATATTCAATTATGACACGTCCTTGCGAAGCAAGGACGCTTTCGTTTTTTATTCAGCTGTAGTTTGCCTCTCACAAACTACCCTGGTGAGTTGGGACATTAAAGTATAATATTCCCCTGAGGACCTCCTAGTATCCATTACTATCCTGGATCCAGTATCTGGCATCTTGTATCTAGCTACAATCCTGAAATTGCAGCTAGACAAGTATTATTCAACAGATTCTTCCCTTTCCAGCCGGATCACTTCCTGCAGGGTACGAAGTGCCTTATCATGTCTGCGTACGAACGGATTTTCAAGATCCCATACATATCCGGCCAGTACGGAGCATATTTGCTTCTTATTGATCGGGTCAGGTTTTGGAACAAAGAAAATTTCATGAAGTGTACCATCATACCAGGCGGACACATAGGATCGGAAGGTATTGATTCCTTGCATCATGTGTTCTACAAAATCTTTTTCCCAGTTTACTTCTTCGCCTTTCAGAAATTTATTGACAAGTTTGGCCGCTTTGGATCCTGACTCCATGGCAAAAGTTGCTCCTGAAGAAAAGATCGGATCCAGGAATTCGGTACTGTTTCCCGTCAGCACAAATCCGTCTCCATAAAACTTTGTGGCAGAAATGGCATATCCTTCGATCGTTTTGGGTTCAAACATGAATTCACAGTCTTTGAACCGGTCAGCGATTGTATATTCTCCGGCAATAATGCTTTTTAATTTTTCTTCCGGAGTACCGCTGAAGCCATCAAAGAAGGAGGGATCTCCTACAAAGCCAACGGAGGTAACATCGTTGGAAAAAGGGATAACCCATATCCAGGTGCGTGGCTCGTGAATAATGACTGTGATACGGTTCCCGTCTGTTCCCGGAGGTCTTTTTGGATCCTTGATATGGGTAAAGAGCGTTTTTCTTGGATCAAAGTTGGACGGTTTGTCCAGGTTGAACAATCTTGGGATCACTCTTCCATAGCCGCTGGCGTCTACGATAAACCGTGCTTCAATTTCTTTTTTGTTGCCCTGAAGGTCTTCTACTGTAGTGACAGAATCGGTCCCGTAGAATTTAATATCGGTTACCGTCATTTCGTATTCTACCGGTACCCCCTGGCTGGCTACGGTTTCTGCAAGCGT
>CAYTGJ010000104.1:7312-16072 GCA_964437245.1 uncultured Chitinophagaceae bacterium | reverse complement strand
CGGGGGCGATAAATTTAAACCAGCGGTTGTACAAAGGACCGCTGTTGTTCCAGCAACTGCCAACTGGACCATCTGCGGTTGCTCCTACTGTCGTATACTCGGCGTTGGCACTACAACCATTCAACAAACCCGTCACATCGGTCGCACCTTCATAGAAATCATAATCGACTTCGTCTTCCAGGCATAACGTAAAGCTTCCTCGGTAACCGGAGGCCTGAACATCGACGGAAAGATAGTACGTATCACCAGGAGTTAAAGAAGTATGACCAACCGTCACATTATCGCCATCGTTCACATAGCGGTTACACGCAAGCTGCGTCGTACCATCGCTCGCCCATAGGGCCAACTGTGTGCGACTTTGGGTGCCTAACACTCCTCCCCGGTTGACCGTCACATTCACCATACCACTGGCGGGGGCGATAAATTTAAACCAGCGGTTGTACAAAGGACCGCTGTTGTTCCAGCAGCTGCCGACTGGACCATCTGCCGTTGCTCCTACTGTCGTATACTCGGCGTTGGCACTACAACCATTCAATAATCCCGTCACATCGGTCGCACCTTCATAGAAATCGTAATCTACCTCATCTTCCAGACATAGCGTAAAGCTTCCTCGGTAACCGGAGGCCTGAACATCGACGGAAATATAGTAGGTATCTCCAGGAATTAAAGACGTATGACCAACCGTAACATTGTCACCATCGTTCACATAGCGGTTACACGCAAGCTGCGTCGTGCCGTCTACGGCCCATAAGGCCAACTGGGTACGATTCTGAGTGCCTAAACCACCGCCGCGATTGACCGTCACATTCACCATGCCACTGGCGGGGGCGATAAATTTAAACCAGCGGTTGTACAAAGGACCGCTGTTGTTCCAGCAACTGCCGACTGGGCCATCTGCGGTTGCGCCCACCGTTGTGTACTCAGCGCTGGCACTGCAACCATTCAGCAAACCCGTCACATCGGTCGCACCTTCGTAGAAATCATAATCGACTTCGTCTTCCAGGCATAAGGTAAAAGTACCTCGGTAGGCAGAGGACTGCACATCAACCGAAATATAGTAGGTATCTCCAGGAATTAAAGACGTATGACCAACCGTCACGTTATCGCCATTATTCACGTAGCGATTACAAGCCAATTGGGTTGTACCATCGCTCGTCCATAGGGCCAACTGTGTGCGACTTTGGGTACCTAACACTCCTCCTCGGTTGACGGTAACATTGATTCTGCCACTTGCAGGAGCCGTAACCCTGAACCATACGTTCAACAAGGGGCCGCTATTATTCCAGCAGCTCCCGGCAGGACCATCCGGGGTCGCTCCTACTGTCGTATATTGAGCATTTGCGCTGCACCCATTCAATAAACCAGTTACATCCTCTGCATTTATAAAATGATCGTTAAGAGGTTGGGTATAAGCAATACGAGCAATGCTCAATAACAAAAGTACCGGAAGAAGATTTTTCATGTAAATAAATGACTGCGGAAAATACTTATTTCGCAATATACGTAATTATCTGTGGCAAAGTTCGTTACCAATTATATTTTTTATAGGTTTATTTCCAGCATGTATGATCGCTGTATCTTAATTTCTGTTGTTTTCCTATATTATTTATTGATTAATAATTACTAAAAAATTCCTTCAAAATCTCATTTAATGCAAAAATGTGCTTATAAAGCCGTTTAAAATTAGGCTGTCAAAAACTAAAAAAACAGTTAAAATTGTACTTAACAAATAATAACCAATCTATCCTATAATAAGTATAATCCAGTATCTATAAAATGGAAGAGCTTTCCCCTAATTCCTGCTCTGGCAATTTAAATACGCAAGGATTGTCATAATCTCTTCCTCCCTCAACGAGGGAAAGGAAGTCATTTCTGTTTTATTATACCTGTTATACAACTCTACTGCATAAGGATCTCCAGACTTGATGACCTGCTGGGAATTATGTACAAATTTTATAATCCAATCGTTGGGTCTTCTTTTAGAAATATCCTGCAAAGCTGGTCCTACCTTTTCTCTATTCTTGCTATGACAGGAAGTACAATTTTGCTCAAATATTCTTTTTCCTTTCAAGACCATTTCGTCACAACATTTTCCAAAAACGGTCCAATGCAAATTCCCCATGAAGTCCCGCTCCTTCTGAAGTTGGAGCTGCCGTTGCTGTTCCCGGAAGAAAAACTGCTGGTATTCCAGATCAAGCATTATTTTATTTTCTTTGGAATAATGACGATATAAATTCAACGTATCTTTCAGTTTACTCATAGACAGAGGAGCTGGATCCAGTCTCAGATGGATCACTTTGGTGATCATGAAATCCTGCACTGCATAATAAGGTTGCTCTCCCTTATAAGCCACTACGATCGCTACAGCAGCCTGTTCTTTCCACATCAGAAGATAACGGTCTTCATTATATCCCCGGTTAAAAATAGTATTGCTATCGGAGACCATGGCAAAAAGACTTTTGATCAATGGATTTACAATATAGACATGCACTCTGTCATATTCATTTCCCTTTTCTACCGCCACCGATAATTCAAAAGTATCGAGGTCCTTCAATACCTCATCAATCATACAATACCCGGATCGGGAAACCTTGAACCCGAATTTCTTCAAACGATACAACTGTCTTTTCACCAACAATTCCTGATATTTTTTTCTTTTCCGGGCCGCTTCTTCATCTTTTTTCTGCAGATATTTTTCATATTGTTCCTGTGTTTCCTTCAGCTCCTTTTCGATCTTTTTAACCTGTTTGTTATAATAATCAGACAGGTGACGGGCCGTGCCCGAATGTTGTACCTTTGTCAACCTTTCTTTTGAAAAAGAACGAAACGATTCATACAAAGGATGGGACGTTCCTACTAAATCCGCTGCCATGGAATCTACTTCCCATAGATTCCGGTCCAGTTGCGCCACATACAAATCCAGCACCTTCTGCTCACATGTTTCAAAAATAACCTGGAGCCGTTTTTCAAATTCTCTTGTGGAGATCAGGGTATTCTGAAACTTAGGATCTTTTAAAGCCTTTATCGAAGCCGGATTAATGATCCTGCAACCATAAGGACTTGATTCATGCCTGTACTCTGTGTCACCTTCTTCCACCTTCGGAACACCAAGTTCCATCGCCACCGGGACCATTGAGTAATAAAGGCTATCCTTCAGCTCTTTGGTAGCCGTCGTATAATGGCGAAAAGGCATTCCCATCTCTACCTGTTCTGCATATGCAGGGGGATAAAAATTCAGGAGGTCCAGCTCGATCGGAACCAGCCATTTTTCCAAAGGCTGAGGATCCTTCCAATCCATTTTCCCTGCCTCATCACGTTCTCCGTAATACAGCATCCCTTCTTCCATTTCGGCATCGGAGGCCACTTCCATATACAGGGGATTCGCAGGATCGATCGTCACCGGCTGCCCATTCGATTTTGCACTCACATACAATAATTCTGCCGCACGAAGCGGAGTTCCCTTGGACGTCGTGGTCAGATTGGATAAAATAAGATCGGACAACGAACCTGGTTGCGCCAGTTCAACCGTCACTTTATCTTCGACTGGTTTCCCTTTCTTATCAAGGAATGCGCCTTTAGGAATCACTACGACGGTTCCATGCTTTCCTTCCACCACAGTATCCTGCTTTGTATCAATTTCAAAAAATTGACTTTCTATCATCGTATTTTTAAAAGGATCTTTTTCCGATGTTTTCGGTACTTCAGAGGAAAATTGGTTCTGATCATTCACGAGGTCACAGGAATACAAGAGTGACGCCATAGATAACCAAATAAGAAAAATATTTTTTTTCATAGCAGAGAGAGAATATCATATTGCCGGAAGATAAGTTTTTTAACATTCACGACAAACGAATATAGACTGATTTTACTCAAATTATTCAGGTCAGTTTGTATTTCCTAATTATTTTATCTCCTCTTATACTTTTATTTCTAAAGCTTATATTCTTCCCATCTTCGTAGAGAATATCCCAAAAGAGTTTTTTATATTTCAGGATGCTGAAAAAATCACTCTTACTCGTATTGATTAGCCTGCTGTACTCCTACGCCAGAGGACAAAACAACAACGATACACTACGTACAACCGATTCTACCCTTTATATGATCAATCATTCTTCTACCGGAATGATCAATTATACCAATAACAGCAGGTCCTACCTGCTGAACAACGCTCTTAAATTTAATATCGTCCGGAAACGTATTTCTGTCAATAGTTCTTCCGGTTGGATTTATGGGATGCAGCAAACAGGGCTTACCAACAATGATTTCACTTCGGCCGTTGATGTCAGTTTATTCAAGACCGTCCAAAAATTTTATTATTGGGGACTGGCGATTTATGATAAAAATTTTTCGCTAAAAATTAATGATCGCTTACAGAGCGGAGCCGGCATTGCCTATAATGTATTGACCAATCCTAAATTCAACATGGTCCTGAGCAATGGGATTTTATACGAATACAGTTCCCTGTACGATACTACCTATTCAACCGCCCGGAATTCATTCCGGCTCAAATACCACCTCATGATCGGAAAAATCGTCAGCCTCAACGGGATCAATTTTCTCCAGCAATCTTATGTTTCCGGCAAAGATTACATTCTCAAATTAAATAACAATATCTCTTTCAAGATGAAAAACTGGGTAAGTTTCACCGTTTCCACCACCTATAACAAGTTAAATATCAGTAATACAGAAAATTTTATTTGTACGATCGGACTCACTTTCCAGAAAACGTATACGCATACGCGCAACTAAGACTATTCTATATCAATCACTTACTATAAAAACGTCCTTTTTCAATAATTTAACCGATTTTGAAAGGAATCGGGTGGTTACTTTTTGCTCTCCGGATTGTAGAAGTATAAAATAAGGTCAATTTTATGAGGTCTACAATTCTATCACATCCCGGAAAAAAAGCGTGGCCAATAGCTATCGTATTATTTTTGAGTGCATTATCTATTCAATACTCAAAAGCACAGATTACAATCAATTCTATTAGTGCAACTCCGAGTACCTGTCCTAACAACGGGACTATTTCCGTTAATGCCCAGGGAACCAATCCTCCGTTATACTACAATATTACTGCCGGGCCTTCTATACAACCCATACAAACAGGGAGTATATTCAATTCAATGGAGCCAGGGACTTACACGGTACGGGTATCAGACGGACTCGGGAATGAAGTGCTTCGAAACATAACCGTTACCGGAACATATCAATACCTGGATTTTAGCCCGACCAGAACTCACCCTTCCTGCCCGGGAAGCAGCGACGGAAGAATAGTGGGAAACAGAATTACCAATACAGGAAAAGGCCCCTTCACCTGGCAGCTGATCGCTCCTTCACAGGTTACATCTGCTCCTCAAAATAGTGATACCTTTGAGAATCTTCCTGCAGGCAATTATACGCTGAGAGTAACCGATGACTGTGGAACATTCAGAACCCTGGTGGTCACGCTGAACAATCCTTCCAGTTCATCTCTTACTCTGTGGAATAGTAATATTGAGATCGGCTGCAACCAAGGACTTGCAAAATTATCATTTCAGGCAGGTGTCTATCATTTCCCCATGACCTTCCGATTTGAAACCAATCATGGCACGATTACCACTACTACGCCTACTCAAATCGTCATGGGGTCATCCAACAATGCAGGCGGAGGATATTTTGATGTCCACCAGATCCTTCCTCTGTTTACTTATGGAAACTACCTTAGAGTCACTGTCACCGACAACTGCGGCAATACGCTCGTCACTCCGCTTCGGTACGGCACCAACTTCAACTTCTGTCCGAGTTTCAACTCGAAATTTGCCGATTGCGATTATTTAACAAACATCAGTTTATTTCTTAATGCAACGGGATGTAGCAACAGTACTCATATGACCACTCTTATGTCCCCTCCGGTCAGCTACCAGTTTATCAATGTTGCTACCGGTGTCGTAGCCGATGCGGGAACCTTATTAAATCCTGCAGCAGGTGTAAGGAGCAAGCCATTAACAGGAAATACACAATACAACGTTATTATTCAGGACGGTTGTGGCAATACATTCTCTAATACCTATACGATTAACAATCCGGTTATGCCTGTCCCTACCTATACCCAGCGGCTTGAGAGAAGAGGTTGCCTGGATTCGGTTACGACCGTACATATCAATACTGATAATTTCAGATCTGTCCCCTCTCTTATACTGTTATCAGGACCTTCTACACTGAGCAGCACCAAACCTAACTACAGCTATAACGGTACCTATGCCTATCCGGATACCTTCCGTTATACCTCCTGGGGAGGAGGGGTAGACAACCGTTATAATTTCTCTCTGCAGAATCTGACCCCTGGCACCTATCATTACAAATTGATCGATTCCTGCGGCACCGAACGCTTTGATTCTTTTATCATCAGAAAAACAGATGTCACGGACCTCGCTCATAAGTTCAGTTATAAAAAAGGATGTCTTGGAAGAAACCAGATACATGTAAACATCAAAGAAACGAGAGGCGGTACTTTGCAGATCGGCCCTCCGCTTAATATTAACAAATATTACTCCAATGTATCCAGTATCAATGATTCCGTACTGAACATACCATCTGGTACTTACCAGATCACCTTTACCTACGGTTCAATCCCAGGATCCACTCCTGCCAACGAGAACCCTATTGCCTGCCAGCGGATCACGGAAACGATTACGATCGAGGGATATGAAACTCCTTCGATCTATACCAACAATTCTCTTATCTGCGACAATACAATCAATATTGAATTAATCCCCGACAGTTCCAGAGGGGTACCTCCGTATCAATATGAAATCATTTCAGGACCAGAGACCTTTCCTATCCAGAACAGCAATCTCTTCACGGTCTCGGCTACCGGTATCTATACCGCACGTATCTATGATGTATGCGGAAATGCCTCTGCCAAACAGATCTCCGTTGATACACTCAGCAATCCGTTTACTCCGGCCAATATTGTCAGAGACTGTGCCAGGATCCGGTTTAAATTCCCTACGTCTATGTATTATACTTACGAGTGGACCCGGCCTGACCTCTCAAAGTTCTATGCCGACAGTCTGGTACTGGATCCTATTATGCCTTCCGACACAGGAATCTATCACATTGCCCGGACTACCGATATCAACGGCTGCAAAAAGGTCGTCACCACTTCTTATCATGTGACGATGAGCAATATTGCTCCGATTTCACACACGATCTGTTCGGATGAAACAATTACAATAGGCTCCAGCACATACGCAGCAACTGGTATCTACCACGACACACTCGTAAGCCAGAACGGATGCGATAGTATTGTCCAACTTCATCTCACTGTAATTGACTACAAGCGACACTCCTTTCCCGCTGTCATCTGCCCCGGTGAAGATATCTTTTTCGGAGGGCAGTTATGTACCTTGCCCGGGATCTACCACGATACCATTCCAACTTCCACCTGCGACAGTATTGTTACTATGACCCTCACCCTGGCACCTGTCCCGATGGTATCCCTGGGAAACGATACTTCCCTCTGTACAGGAGAGTCGCTCCTTTTAGATGCAGGCACCCAGCATCACACTTACCGCTGGAACAATGATCCCCTACTCACTTCCCATTCCCTTATGGTCAATAGTGTCGGGAAAAATTCCGTGGTCGTAACCAATGTGGAGGGATGCAGCGCAACGGATACGATGGAAATCATACAGATCCATCCGTTGCCTATTGCCAATGCAGGTCCTGACCAGGGAATCTGTGCAGGTCAGACAGGCACGCTCACAGCCTCCGGAGGGGCTTCTTATCAATGGTTACCCGGAGGAGAGACCAGTAGCACCCTACAGGTACGTCCGTCTGTCACCAGCCACTATGTACTCATTGTCTATTCGACTCATGGCTGTACTTCTGTAGACACCGTGACGGTTCATATTTCGTCTCCTTCTCCTGAATCTCCGTTTGATCAGGCCTCTGTAGAACATTGCTTTGAAGACGAACCTTATACGATTCAGGCACGCGGGAAATCATTCCTGTGGAACCAGACAGGCGATACTACTCACTATCTTGTGATCCATCAGGCAGGGATCTATCAGGTAACGACCACCGATGAAAACGGTTGTTCGTCCAGGGGGGAAATCATAATAGAAGAGTCCTGTCTGCCACGCCTCTTTGTCCCCAGCGCTTTTTCTCCCAACGGAGACGGCACCAACGATGAGCTGGAAATATTCGGAAAATATTTCAGGGATTTTGAGCTTAAGATATTCAACCGGTGGGGAGAAATTATATTCATCTCCAACGACCGGCACAAAACCTGGGATGGAATGTACCGGAACGAAGAAATGCCAATTGGTACTTACCCCTGGATTATTCACTACAAAAATGAAAACGATCCCGAAGAAAAAACGATGAAAGGAAGCGTTACTCTTATACGGTAACAATCAGGTTTCTGAAAACAACGACATACCGCAACAATTCAATAATTGCGGTATGTCTCTATGATTGATCAGGCACGATTGATCTGTGAAGTAATCGTTGAATCTGCTATTTTATCGTCTTCCGCCAATAAAAATGCTTTGCTTATAATGACCGATAACCCTGTATCTCCTTCAAAGGGTAAAAAGACATTCTCCATACTATTTTTCTGACTCCGGTCCGGAACAATACATAAATACTGATCGTTCGGTTCCATCAGAATATTGGTGCTCCCGATATGGATTTTATAGGTCCTGAGCTTACCCTGAACGACCAGAAACTTATCCCGTATTTCCGCTATAGACGCAATCTTTAACCGGGGAA
>CAYTGJ010000104.1:238-7302 GCA_964437245.1 uncultured Chitinophagaceae bacterium | reverse complement strand
CGGGGAACAAGTCTTTCCAGTATTTCCTTTCTTGTCTTCGCTATTTCAGTGAGCTCTCCGAATGAATAAGTATTCCAGTAATCCCTGTAGGCCGGTATCCCTCCGCTGTCGCGCCAGGCAGGGTCATTGCCCACACTGGCCACTCCTACAAAAAGGTCTACATCCCTCATGATTTCAGAAAATACGACAGGGGGAATATGGATCAACTCCACCGGCTGGTTTGTATCCAGGTCAACGAATCGTACCTGGTCTGTGGCCACATAATTCCAGATACCGGTGTCATTATAGGCATGCTCGGCATTGACCTCGTTTACCCAAAACTCCGCCTGCAGGTTATAGTCCGGCAATCTGATCTCGGCTGCTTCATTGTACCTGCCGTCATCGTATGCTCCCATCAGGGAATATTTCCAGCCGCGAAGTTTCGCCAGTGTACTGAACTGATGCTGACGCAGCAAATGCGCCGCCATACGATTGCTGTACACCCGGGTATTCAACTCCGCATCGGTCAGCAGGTATACTTCACGAAACGCTTGTTTCAGCGGCTGAACGATTTTGCGTTCGATCAGGAATTCTCTCCAGGCTTTTATTTCCGCCACGGAAGAATAGGCAGGATGCCATAGAGACACCAATGTTGTAGTGCCGGGTACAATTTTTTCCTGCTTATCATTCAGCCATTCACCGTCAATCAGGATCACTTCCTGCTTAACACCATCCGTTTCAAAATTCCAGATCAGCGAACGTGCGATAAACGACACCAGGCCATGATCCAGGTAATACTCCAGAAACTTCGGCCATTCAAGGATCCGCCCGGTCTTAAACATCCGGTCGATCCGGTCCCGCTGAGCCGTAAGTGTCATTTCTATTGACCTGGACGTATCCTTGATCTTTTTCAGCCTGGCTCCTTGTTTTTCCTTCACGATCACCGGCACTGATTTCTGAGGACTTCCGTCCGGTTTATACCAGACCGTAGCAGTTTTGCCAATTCCGGTTATTTTCAATTCCGCTTTATATCCTTCCAGCTCGTATATCCTCACTCCTTCCTGGAGGCCATAAGACTCGACCGATATTTCTTCGATCTCATAAACAGAAATTCCCTGCTCTGACGCAGCTTCCTCCAGGTACTTTTCAATCAGGTTCTGCGTACTGTTCTGCCGGATCCTTAATTTAAGCCGGGACAAATGTCCGATGCCGTCTAACCCTTTTGATCTGTACAAAGTATAAAGGCAAGCATTTCCCAATGCCGCCGCAGCCGGTCCTTTGCCCGGAATCTTTCTGAACGCTCTTTCCGCCAATGCTGCAATCAATGTCAGCGTATGCTGATCATGAAAATGCGCGCATATCCACACCAGGCCTTTCAACAGATCCAGGTTAGGGGCACTCACAAATTCATACGTACTGAATTGATAGGTTTGCCCGTTGAACTCACTCAGATGTTGTTCTTCCCGCTCTTTAAGACTGATCACAAAATCAAACCATCCCGTCACGAGCTTTTTGAATTTATCGGGCCCCAGCTCTTTATATAGTTCTTTACTGTCCGCTAAAAAACGGGCAGAAGGTCTGGAACCGGAAGCCTTCTGAGCAAGCGACAAGATCTTGTACCAACTATTTCTATCTCCCGCAGGAAGTGCTTCCAGTTGAGGATTGGCATAAGTGGACAAAGGATCTTTCCCTTCGAGTTTATAGGGCAATGCGGCTTCAGGCTGATCACCTGACTGGTGCTTAAAAAGTAATGCGCTTATTTTAGCAATCACTCTCTGCCGTTCTTTTTCCTGATACTGATTTTCCGTCTGCAGGATCTCCTTCATCCGGAGCAAAGCTGCTTCCACTGTCGCCGGGAGCTCTTCCTTCTTATAACGGCGTTCAAGCTGGGTGACGAACAAATTTACCGGCCAGCCCATCAAACCGGTCCAGTCATTGTATTTCTCTTTTTCAAACAATTCTACCAATGCCATAATCTGCTCCGGAGTAAACTCTAGTTTCATTCGGAAGAGATGAGACAAGGACGCATTCCGTAGGTTGATTTCTTCCCAATGTTGAGTATTTCCCGAATTATTCAACTTTTGCTGAAAAGAAATTTTCTTTACACAATCCACCATGAACAGGAATTTTTCGTCCCGGGGAAAATTAAGTACCACTTCATTGAAAACAGGTACTTCAGTGGCCTTTACTGACCACAGATTGCGGATACTCCTCAGAGCTTTGTCCATAAGGGCTACAAAGGAAGGTTCTTTTTCCGCGTATTCTTTCTCGTAATAATCCTGTACTTCCATTATCCGCCAATCAAAGGAGTTAATTTTAGAAAACTGATATTGGATTTCTTTGTTAAAAAAATTTCCTGTTCCAACATTCCCAACTGAATATCGTCCAGCAAAATAAAGAAGCCGTTTTTCTGGTACGCATCCAACGCTACGTATACCTGTTTCTCTGCATCTACTTTTTTCCGGTCTTTGATCTTATATCCGTTGAGGGTTACTTCGGATTCGGAAGGTTGAACCAGTCCTTTATAATATTCAGGCATCCTGCTGTTATAGGCTTCTACTTCCGCAATCACCCTTGCCTCGATAAGGTCTTTCACCGTATACCGTTCTCCGGTTAAAGAAATATTGACCTCATTCAGGATCTTACCATTGAAGGTTTCATCTTTGATCGTAATCGTTAGTGTATTCATAACAGGGAGAAATTTATCGTCCGTATTTCTAAAAATACTAAAAAGTGGCCAAAACCCATAAAACAAATTCTTATTTACGCTCTTCCGAACCCTTAACCCCGAAAATTCCTGCACCAGCCGGCTACTGGCCTTACCTGGCTTGCGATTATCTTCAAAACTTACTACCTTAATTCCCATAAACCGCCTAATCATACCTTACCCTAATGACACTTTTTCATTCCTTTTCTTTAATTCTCAGCATTGCTGCGTTATTCGCCTATATCAACATCCGGTACATGAGACTTACATCTTCCATCAGCCTTATGTTGCTGGGAGTGTTATTATCATTCGTCATGTTTATCGTCGGAGCCTTTACACCTTCTTTTTCTGTAATGGTCACGGATATTCTGAACAGCATAGACTTTGCCCATCTGCTGCTGGAATTCATGCTGTCCTTCCTGCTCTTTGCAGGTGCACTCCATACCGACGGTGAGATGATGCAAAAGTCAAAATGGTCGATCCTGAGCTTTGCCACTCTGGGCGTGCTGATTAGTGCTTTTATCGTAGGTACCTTATTCTACTATCTCCTTTTGCTGTTTAACGTCCAGGCAAGCTACACTATCTGTCTTCTTTTTGGTACCCTGATCTCTCCCACCGATCCATTGGCAGTCCTGGATATTTTAAAAAGCTCTCGTCTGCCCAAAAGCCTTGAAATAAAAATTACAGGGGAATCTCTCTTAAACGACGGCATGGGAGTCGTCGCTTTTTTATCTATTTACGAAATCCATAAACTGGGCTATGAAAATGTAGGCGCAGTCTTCATCGAACTATTACTTATTAAAGAAATAGCAGGAGGAATTATCATGGGACTGGTCATCGGATATGTAGGTTTCCGGCTGATGGAATCTATCGACCATTACAAAACAGAAGTAATGATTTCGCTTGCGATGGTATGCGGAGGATACAGCCTGTGCGAGTACCTTTCTTTTTCCGGTCCTCTCTGTATGGTGGTAGCAGGGCTGTCTCTGGGAAAAAATGTACATTCCAATGGGATCTCCGACCTCACCCGGGACTATCTGAACAAATTCTGGGAAATGCTCGATGAAGTATTAAATGCCTTACTGTTTGTGCTGATCGGCCTGGAAATGTATGTCATTAATTTCACAGGATTCTACCTGATCATCGGAGCGATCACCATCGTGATCGTTCTTATCGGCCGGTATTTTTCCCTCGTATTATCTTCCTCTTTCATAAGATCAAAAGACACCTTCGAACCCAATGCGCTTAAGATCATGACCTGGGGAGGGCTTCGGGGCGGAGTCTCCATTGCCCTCGCACTTTCTCTCCCGGAAGAATTTGACCGCGACCTTATTCTTTCGATCACCTATATCAACGTGGTTTTCTCCATTCTCTGCCAGGGCCTGACCATTGGCCGCTTTATTCAATACCTGGACAAAAGAGAGGCTAATAAGAAGACCGCACAGACAAAGGCTTCGGAAAGTCTGCTCCAATAAGTAAAATAAGGCTGTAGTGTAGGAATCTCCTTCCTACGCTACAGTCAATCCTCCGTCAACCACCATTGCCTGGCCGGTCATAAAAGAAGCAGCATCCGAACAGAGCCAGAGTACTGCCGAAGCAATTTCCTCCGGTGTCCCCATACGACCAGCAGGAGCCATGTTTTCATATTGCTGCTCCACTTCTTCCGCCTGACCGGTCATCCGGTCTACCATAGCCGTTTTAATCACTCCCGGACATACCGCATTCACCCTTATCCCTTGTTTGGCAGTTTCCAATGCGGCTGTTTTCGTGAGGCCTACAACTGCATGCTTACTGGCTACATAGGCCGGCAATCCCGGAAAACCTACCACCCCAGCCACCGAAGCACAGTTCACTATAGCCCCCTGACCATTTTTAAGCATATGAGGCAAAATATATTTCATACAAAGCCAAACCCCTTTCAAATTAATGGCGATCGTCCGGTCCCAACTGTCTTCCGTGCATTCATAAGTCGGAGCCGGATCGCCTTCTATTCCTGCGTTGTTAAACGCATAATCAATACGGCCGAATTTTTCCAGCGCAACTGTCACCATCCTCCGGACTTCCTCGTCTTTCGATACATCGCATTTTATAAAAATACATTCTCCGCCGGCCTGTTTAATAAGTGTTAATGTCTCTTCATTTTCATGCCAATCCACTACTACTATTTTAGCTCCCTGTCTTGCAAAGGCAAGTGCAGTAGCCTGCCCGATCCCGAAACTCCCTCCGGTGATCAATGCAACTTTATTCAAAAACGACTTATCCATACGTATTACTTTCTGATGATTTATATTTTCTAAAATAAAAAATTATTCTTACCTCAAAAGATGACCAGGATCATCTGACAGCATGATCCTTTCATTTATTAAAAACAGTCTTTCATTTATTAAAAACAGTCTCTCTTTTAAACACTCCTCTATAGAAAGCCCTGGATCAATCTTATATTAACCAGAGAAGCTTCATCACAATTTTGCTTTCAGGTGCTCCACCCCTTCATTCAGTTTTTCCGGATGCATCCGATAATAAGAAGGAGCTTTCAGACTGATCATCCGTTCCAGAATACCGGTCGTATCACTCAGTTCATAGATCGGCGGCAACAGCCTGGTCTCTCTGTCTGAACGGCTCATATAATAATCAAAACATTTCTCCGGCGAGGTATAATGCTCTAAGGCAAATGCTACATCCAATGTACGAAGTACAGGATTTTTTCTGTTGGATAAAGTACCAGGGAAATAGAACCCAGCTACTTTATAATAATAATTCTTTTCCCTTCGATACCGCTCGCTGATCAGTGCTCTGAAAAAAACTCCTTTCATACTGGTACACCGGTCTTCATACAAACGATCGTAGAGACTATAAAATTCCCCGGACATTCGGGGAGCAGTATTAACAGCCTGTACCAAAGGGGCGATCGCTTCTTCCTTTACATATGCCTTCCATGATAATGCAATATAAAAGTATCCTCCTATCGCTGCCGCCCCTGTAAGCACACATACGAAGACTCCTGCTTTTACAATTCTGAGAACGGTTTTTCTTGTCACCAATGCCACGATATGTTGTTCAAAAAAGACTCTTTTAAAATACGCTGACTATACCCCTTAACGATAATCTGTTAGCGACGAAACTCAAAGGTATCACAGCTTCGTAGCTAACAATTGCTTCTTCGTTCGGCCTACAGCCTCTCTCATCGCAAGGACGCTTTCATTTTTTTTAAATATAGTGACTCTAGTGTATAATTAGGCACCTACACTATAAAAATTAATCCCATGACTTCCCCCTCACAGGCCATAAGTGTCTTGTCAGGGTACAAGACACGCAGCAATCATAGACTAGAGCCATAATAGTTAAAGCACACATTCTAAAATACTTTTAAAAACGGATTTATCTCTATTCCTCAGAAAAAAATTTCTCTTCTTTCTGTCTTTCTGACATCAGATGATTTATGATCCGTTTTTTTCGTAGTTTTGCTACAATGTCTACACAATCAGATCCATTTGGAATAGCTGTAACGGATTTCCTAGAAGGAAAACATTTGCCGGAGATTAATGTTTCCTCCAATCTCAGCGACGAAGAAACCATCCCTGTCCCCTATCTTTTCCGGAACTGGGAAGAGATGCCGGAAAAAGAAAAATTTGCCTTGTCGCTGACCAAAGGAAGTATACTGGATGTAGGAGCGGGAGCCGGGGCACATGCACTTGTGCTTCAGGACCAAGCCAAAACCGTTACTGCCCTGGACCAATCTGCACTCTGCTGCCAGGCTATGCAGCAACGAGGGATCCGGAAAGTAGTCTGTAACAATTTTTTTGCGGTTGATTCTTCCCAAAAATTCGACACACTGCTCTTCATGATGAATGGATTCGGACTGGCCGGAACACTGGATCAGTTGGAAACCTTTTTCGGGCAATGCAAACGATTGCTCAATCCCGGAGGCCGGATCATCGGCGAATCAGCAGACATTCTGTATATGTTCGAAGACGAGGAAGAAGAAGGAGCCTACCTGATCGATCTCAACGGAAGCTACTACGGAGAAGTACAATACCGGATGCATTATAAAGACAGTACCAGTCCTGAGTTCCCATGGTTATACGTTTCTATGGATCTTGTGACAGACGCTGCCGGGAAAGCCGGTTTTCGGGTACTAGATTTTTACGAGGGTGAAGAATCCGATTACATGATCTGTTTTGAACTACCGGAAGACCCCGATGTTTCTTAACAATCTTTCCATTCCCCAAGATCACCACTCTTCCCAGTTCAGGGGAAAAGCCTATTAAAAATAAATAAACAACTAAAATACAACACTTTACATATAATTCATTTTTCACAAAAAAACCCTCCGCAAAAACTTTTTCTTTCCCTTGAAAACCATAACCTTTGCAGTTAA
>CAYTGJ010000104.1:0-228 GCA_964437245.1 uncultured Chitinophagaceae bacterium | reverse complement strand
TTTATTAGAATGGGAACAACAAAATATTCAACAGAAAAAGATCTTTTTAGTTACAGTTTAGGAATAAACATCGGAGAAAGCCTTATCAAACAAGGACTAAACGAAGTAACGATCGAAGCACTACAACAAGGTCTCGAAGATCTATTACTCGGAAACAACCTGCAGATCGATCCTGCCCAAGCCGGACAGATCCTGAAGCTTTTGAAAATAATCGTTCAGGATCTGTCC
>CAYTGJ010000103.1:13965-16180 GCA_964437245.1 uncultured Chitinophagaceae bacterium | reverse complement strand
AGAAAGAGAACAGGCCTGGCGGTGACGGATCCTCTTAAGATTATTGCCACAGCCCTTGATACAGTAGAAAGCAAAGAGTTACTCCGGTTTTTGAAAGAATATACTGCCCGGGAAACCGTAGAAGCATTTGTGCTGGGAATGCCCAAGACCCTCTTGAATGAAGAGTCGGAGAATGCAAAGTATGTGAAAATATTTGCAGAAGCACTCAAGAAAGAATTTCCTTCTATCCCCTTACACCTGGCAGACGAACGCTTTACCTCCTCCATTGCCAAACGGAGTATGATCGAAGGAGGAATGAAGAAAAAAGACCGCAGGGAAAAAGCAAACGTAGATAAAATAAGCGCTACCTTGATCTTACAGACCTTTCTGGAATCTTTCAAATAATTAATTACGATACTTTTGTGAACAGGATTGTTTTTTTTGCTTTTCTTTTCTTTTCTCCGGTTTTTCTGAAAGCACAGGCTTTACCGGTTTGGTACAAAGTGCATGGCGCAGACCCAAAAAAAATAAATTTCGCAGGCTACGTCAGAGACAATGTCCCCTTCTCCATGGTGAAAGTAGTGGATACGGTGAGTATCCCTGAAGTAACGGTTGTTTTTCTGCTTGACCGTGACGGAAAATTTCTTCAGGAACTGCCCGTTGATACGGCCGCTTATTGCAGCAGCAAAGACCAGGTTATTGTTGGAAAACGAAAAAACGGCAAACTCCTCAGAGGAGTGATGACCCTGAAAGGAGAATCTGTCCTTCCGGTTGAATATACCTCCATACGATTTTATAACAGTTTATTTGCCGTAAAAAATCAGGAGGCTTTGTGGGCCCTCTATGATCACAAAGGAAACCGGCTGACTGCTTTTTTGTATAAAGACATGTCTTTTACCCCTTTTGGTAAAATAAAAGTCCGTGATCACCAGGGAACGGGCATATTGAATGAGGATGGTTCCTGGTGTGTAGACAATCTATACGGGGAGATCGAACAGTTGACCGCTGACACTTTTCTGTTGCAGGAGCAGGATCGCTGGCAGTACCTGAACCGTGCCAAAATAGTTAAGTTTACATGGACGGCCGATAGCATAAAGGCATTGAATGATTCGCTTTTCTTCTATTATGAGGACGGCCGTGTGTGGATCAAAGATACTTCTGGAACGGTCACCGGATCGGAAAAAGGGTATGCTGCCATAGAAAAAATGACGGAAAAGCTTCTGCAGATCTCTGTGGGGAAATATGTCGGACTGATAGATCTTTCCGGAAAGGAAATTATTCCTCCGAAATATTATACCATTGTGGCGGAAGCCACAGGACATCTCAAGGCACTGGGAGATGAAGTGAAAGTGCTCCGGTACGGAGATGTGGTCAATAAGAACAAAAAACGCTGGAGTCTTTATAAGGCAACGGGAGAAAAAATATTGAACCGGCAGTACAAAGAGATCCGTTCCTTCAGAGAAGGAATGATCGCCCTGCAGAATGATGATGAACTCTGGGGATTTGCAGATGAAAAAGGAAGGATCGTGCTGGAACCGCAATTCCAATATGCGTCGGATTTCCGCAATGGATATGCACTGGTAAAATATCCCGGTGCGGAAGGAGACGACTACCAGGTGATCAATAAAAAAGGGACAACGCTTTTCGTAGGAAAGGAAGCACAGTTGTTTTACCTCGGAGTGATCCGTTACCGGACCTGTGAAGACTCGCTGAAACAGGAGGGAGAACCCGAAGAAGAATTATATTATGGAGTTCCTCCGTACCGGTACGACTGTTATACTCCCGCAGAGTACGGGTATATAAGGGTGAAGAGTGGAACTTATACCGGAGTGTTGCACCCTGCCGGATTTGAAGTGGTACAAGCCTATCAGGATACGGTTTACCTTGCTTCGGCAGATACTTTTTTCTTATACAAGAGAAACAACGGGCTGGTAGGCTATTCCGACCGCTACGGCAATACCTCCCTGTATCTTACCGACCGGTTTGAAGGAGTGCAACCTTTGCAGGAAGGGTATTCCAAATTTAAGAAGGATGGCTTGTATGGATTCATTGATATGTACGGCAATACCCATATTGCTCCCAAATACACTGCCTGTGAGGAATTTCAAAACGGAATGGCTGCTGTATTCCTGAAAGGGAAATGGGGATTCATTGACAAAGAAGAAAATCTTTTGGTGCAGCCTTATTACAAAGAAGTAAGACCTTTCCGAAATGGTTTTGCCCCCGTAAAAAATAT
>CAYTGJ010000103.1:9485-13955 GCA_964437245.1 uncultured Chitinophagaceae bacterium | reverse complement strand
AAATGGGTGTTTATTGATAAATCCGGTCAGCTAGTCAATACCAGTATGTACGATGAGTTCAGGGAAATCGAGAATAAAAAATACATCGTATTAAAAAACTCCCGTTGGGGAATCAATGATTCCAAAGGGAAAGAGATCTTGTCTCCCAAATACGAGTACATAGAAGAAATAGGACCGGATCTTCTGAAAGTGAAAAAAGACGGGAAGTATGGTGTGATGGACTATCAGGAAAATATTATTTTGTATTACCAGTACGATGACGTCCGGTATAATCCTTACACGGATGGTTTTTTTGTAAAGAGCAAAGGAAAACTACAGAAAGTAGCCCGGCCTCTCCTCCGGAAATAGTACCGGAGAAGGGATGCAGGAAGAATATGTCTGGTTTGAGGACACCGAAAGTTCCGTTAGCGCAACTGAGCAAATTCTTTTGCAAAATAAGTGAGGATAACCTTTGCTCCTGCACGTTTGATACAGGTAAGACTTTCCAGCATTGCTTTCTCCCCGTCCAGCCATCCGTTTTTTGCGGCAGCTTTTACCATAGCATATTCACCACTTACGTTATAAGCTGCAATAGGGATCTCAAAATTATCGTATAAAAGCTTGATGACATCCAGGTAGGCAAGGGCTGGCTTTACCATCAGAAAATCGGCCCCTTCCTGGTAGTCCAGTTCTGCTTCGATCAATGCCTCGGCCTGGTTGGCGGGATCCATCTGGTAGGTTTTCTTGTCGCCAGCTTTGGGTGCAGAGCTCAGTGCATCCCGGAATGGTCCGTAAAAAGCACTGGCATATTTGGCCGTATAAGCCATGATGGATACTTTCTCAAAGCCAGCTTCGTCCAGCAGTTCCCGGAGTGCCCCGATGCGTCCGTCCATCATATCGGAAGGCCCGATGATGTCAGCGCCGGCGTCTGCCTGGGCAAGCGCCATTTTCCCCAGTACTTCAATGGTCTCATCGTTGAGAATTTCTCCATTGCGTACAATGCCGTCGTGCCCGTCCGAACTGTATGGGTCCATTGCCACGTCGGTCATCAGGATTGCTTCGGGAAATTCTTTTTTTATTTTTTTAATTGCTTTAAGGTAAATATTGTTCCGCTCGTAGCTGTGCATAGCGTAAGGATCCTTGAGCGAATCATCAATGTTGGGAAAAGGAGCAAACAGGTGAATCCCCAGTTTCATGCACGCCTCAATCTCTTTGAGCAGGAGGTCTTCTGACAAACGCTGAATTCCGGGCATGGATACGATATCAGTTCTGACATTGGTTCCGCCTGTCAGGAATACAGGATAGATCAGTTCTTTCACGCTTACTTCGTGTTCTCTTACCAGATCTCTGATGACAGGATTTTTACGGTTTCTTCTCGGACGGCGCATAAAATTTGTATTTGTTCCTCGAAAGCAAAGTTACGGAATTTATTGTTAGAATTTTAAACAGACCGTTTCTCTTCGTATAGTGAAGTGATTGTCAAACAGAAAAAATACGCTCTTCCGCAAGAGAACGAAAGGAGATCGATCAAGCGTCATAGTTCGTTCGTGACTACCTCAAATTGAATTCCGTAACGTTTCAGCTCCTGCAGTACAGGTATATAGATTTCCCTGGTGACCGGGATTTGGACACCGGTTTGTGTTATTTTATCTTCCAGTATCAGGCGGGCTGCAATTCCGAGAGGAAGTCCTACTGTCTTTGCCATGGCCGTACGGGAACTGTTTTCGCCTTTCAATACAAGAGAGGCTCTTCTTCGGTAGGATTTAGTATGCAGCGTATAGTCAAAAATATGCTGCATGACGATCAGGTCTTTGTCTTCTTTCTGCATCAGGAGTTTCTCTTCCAGTACTTTCTGAAGTAATTGTGCCGGCGTAGCCCGGGGGATTCCCGTTTTGGTGTCGCGGAGCAATCCCAGCCATTTCAATTTTGATATTTCTTCTGCTCCGGGGCCTTTTTGGATAAGGGATCCCAGCAGATGATTGATTTTCTTGTTTTTTTTCTCCGGCAAAAAAGAGGAGGTGAATTCTTTCCAGGTGAGTTCTTCGGAATTTTCTATTACATAAGAATCTTCTGTCAGACCGAGCTGAACCAGCAGATTCCATGCGGCACAGAAGCCCGGTCGGCGAAGAGTACCCCGCAGTAGAGTAGAAGCGCTTTCCAGGCTGTATACCTGAAGATATTTGAGCGAATCTCGGTTGGCGTATCCTTCAAAGTGTCCGTAGGAATCGGTATGAATGGTTTCAGTGGTGGTAAACAACCGATGATAGGGAATGTATTTGTAGTGGCCGTTGTCAAGGTATTTTACAGTCCCCTGTCCGGCGAGTACTACATTCCGGGGATTCCAGGTGATCTTGTAGTTCCATGGATTATTGTCCGATTCGGGCGCTACCAACCCTCCTGTATAGGATTTAAATGAAGTAATGATCCCTCCGGCGGATTTTATGTCTTCGATCTCCTGCATCGCCGACATATGGTCAATTCCAGGATCCAGTCCGCATTCCATGAGGAAGATCAGGCCGCGTTCGCGGGCAGCCTGATCCAGCGCCTGAAATTCTATAGTACTATACGAAGCAGTTACGAAATGTTTGGAAAACAATAGGCAGTCCTGCGCAATAAGAATGTGAAGGGCCGGAGGAAGCAGGGAGATCACCAGGTCGGCTTCCTGTACCAGTTTCTGACGGTCTGGTTCGTTGTTAATATTGACAGTTACGTAGGAAAGAGGAGACAATGTATTCTGTTCGGGCAGGACAGCATCTGCAACGGTTGCGTGTACAGATCCTTGTGCTGCCAGTTCAGACAGGTATTGGATCAGAAAGGGAGCAGAACGGCCGGAACCAAAAAGAAGTATTTTTTTCATACATCGGGAGTAGAATAAATCAAATATATTAAAGTTTCCAATGTATGGAAAGGGAAATAAAAAAAGAGCTCCCCGAAGGAAAGCTCTTTCATCAAAGAAATAAACGTTGTTTAGAAAAAAGGTTCGCTGTCTTTGTCTGACAGGTGTTAAATTATTTAACCATTAATAACTCTGCTTTGGCAACACTCCCGTCAATCGTATACGTTACGGTATAGAGTCCTTTCTGAAGAGTAGTAACGGAGAACGACTGGCGGAAATCAGAGAAATTACCTCCGGTAAGTGCTAATACTGTTTTCCCCATGGCATCTGACAGCGTTACCTGTACATCAGCACTGTTTTTCAGTCCTAGCTCAACCGTTACCAGTTCTGAGGAAGGATTAGGGAAAATCACGGAGCGTATCAGATTATTCGCTTTGTGGACAGATGTAGGAGGAGTAGTTTCTCCACAGGTGCTTGAATTGATTCCAAGGTTCTTGATTTTTATCTCTCCGCTTACCACGCTGGTCCCGGAAGTACAGCTTTGTCCCGGATCTGCGGGCTTGAAAGCGATCCCTTTCACCGCAGTATTGTCAAAATCAGTTCCGGAAAGACTTCCGTTTACAGTGACCCGTACAAATCCTGTTTCATCAAAAATACCAGCGCTGGTAAATCCGTCGGCATAAGTATCTCCAGAATTATCATAGAAGTTGAAGCCCAGTGGGATAAAATTAACCCCTGTCTCACAACCTCCTCCGGTTACTGATAAAGGAGAAGAAACCTGTACATCAAAGGTCAGCAATCCTGTGGTAGAAGCAGCGGAAAGGTCAAGGGCCGAAGGAAACTCAATTTTTACTTCATTATTTCCGTAGATTACGGCGTTGTCAAATTCGATCGTCAGTTCGTTGCTAGCTACCGAATGAGACAGTACATCGTCCGGGTCGTATTCACTGATTCCGGTAGCAGAACTGAAATCTCCACAGAAAGAAGTGACCGGAGTACTGATAGGGGTACAAGTACCGTTGTTAATATTTAAATTCCGGATCACAATAGTACCGTTTAGTACACTCGTACCAGAGGTACATCCATTGCCCGGATCTGCCGGTTTTATGGCGATCCCTTTTACACTTGAGTTGGAAGCAGTTCCCCAATCGGTAGTAGAGGCCGTAAAATCGTCGTAGTCGGTAGCATATACACTTTCGGAAGTAGAAAAACCAGGAGTATAATTATCTGAATTATCGTAGAAGTGAAATCCGAATGGGATGTAATTGGTTCCTGCGGTGCAACCTCCTCCGGTTACTTCCACGGATCCCGTTACTTTGGCTTCCAGGGATACGATGTTGGTACCAGAAGCTCCTGACAGATCCAGTACAGAAGGAAACTCGATTTTTACTTCATTGCTGCCCCAGAGAATAGCGTTCGTAAACACAATGGTCAGCTCGTTTCCGGCTACAGAATAGCTCACCGCATCGCTGGGGTCGTATTCCCCAAGTCCGGTAATGTTGTCAAATGTATGACAGTAAGAGTTTTGACTATATCCGTTAAAGGCAACGGCCAGAACAAACAGGGTAGATAGTAAGACTTTTTTCATATTATTATAATAGAATGTTTAATAAAAATATTGGTTAGACAAATGTAGTGAAAAAGGCAGTTTCCAA
>CAYTGJ010000103.1:0-9475 GCA_964437245.1 uncultured Chitinophagaceae bacterium | reverse complement strand
AAAAAATATAAATTTAACAATTTAGAATCATTTATTATTTGTATTAAAAATGCTTTCAATATTCTTTTTATGATATAAATAAGGTATGTGCTTGGAATGTGTAAGTATTTTGTAGAAAAAATTATATTTTATGATAGGAAGAAATAGAAATGAATGGAGTAAAATGGAAGGAATAGAACGAAAAAAGCCGGTGTTTAACACCGGCTTTTTTCGTTCTATCAGAATGGCTTATGTTATTTAACCATCAACATCTCTGCTTTAGCAGCTTTTCCGTCGATTAAATAAGTTACATTGTACATGCCTTTGTTAAGGTTGGCTACAGAAAACTCTCTGCTTAGTTCTGCAAATGTACCTTCAGCAATGGTCATGATTTCTTTACCCATCAGGTCAGAAAGAGTCACTTTCACTGAAGAAGCTGATTTCAGGTTCAGTTCTACTTTTGCAAAATCAGATACCGGGTTAGGGTATATCTTGGAAGAAGCGATTTTTGCTGCTAGTGCACTGTTGGTACTTGCCACTACAGAAGAAGTATCTCCTCCGCCACCTGCGGCAAGAACTTCGATATTTTCAGAGTTTCCTCCAATTTGAATATAGTCGATGGTGAATGTTTCACTATCTCCACTGCCAAAAGCAACACCCGCTTGTAAATAGAATCCTAATTCGGCAATTGTTGCTTTGTCAACATTGCCAGGGGTCTCTGTATAATCAGGCGCAGGGTAGCTATTCCCGGAAATAGTACCTGTATAAGCATATTTGTATAGGGCAAATTCGTCGGTCAATGTTTTTATAACCGCATTAGCATTGCTTACTACTCCTGCAGCATCTTTGATGTCTAATCTTAAAGATGCTCCACTTGTTCCTGCCTTGGCAATGATGAAAATAGTATCCTGAGTGGCTCCAGCAGACATATCAATGGAGCCAATTTGTTGTCCGGATGCAGGACTTTCGGCACAAGGGCCTGCACATTGAACTGGGTTGTTATAAAATTGCATGGCGATGGAAATATAATTATTAGTTCCTTCTGTTCTGGTAACGGTTACCACTCCACCCGCATCATGTTTTATTGCTGTCATTTCAGCAGCTCCTGTACCCCAGAAAGCCCCTCCACTTCCATCTGCACCATTTGCAAAATCGTCCACATAAGCAACCTGAGCATTTGCAGCAGCAAATGAACCTATTGTCAGAAAAGTTAGTAGTATTTTTTTCATAGTATTTAGTTTAGTAAATAAAACAACATAATTTCTTTGTATGATTCAAAAATAGAAATGAAAAATGAGATAACAAAGCCTTTTTCTAGGGAGTTAAATTTATAATAAATTGATTTTCAATTCAATAATAATATAATGTTACCTTTTGCTACCAGAGCTGAGGGGTAACAAGTAAGAGGTAAAAGTCAGAATATCAATAAAATATTTATCAGCGTAGATGGGGAACGTTTTCGGTTGATAACCAAAGCCGGTGATTAAAATGTTCTTTAATTATTTATATATTTTTTTTTAAAATTTTAGTGAGAGAACTTAAAAATGCACTTTTATGGTGTGATTTGAGTCATGAAAAGCCGGACTGGGCGGGATAGGTTTGTGTTGTTTTTCATCCGCAAAAGAATGATAGCGTATATTTTAATATTCTGACTATTAGTTTTTTAAAAAATAATATTAAGGATGGGTTACTTGCGCCCTATGAGTATACAGAAGTTAAAAGGTTTAAACACAGGGAGTCTGTGACTAAGTTGTGGAAGAAGGTAGGTAGGAGTCATGACGCTCTCCTCCTGGCTTGGCCACAGGGCTATAATATACTTTAGTGTATCCAATACTTACAAGCTGTTTGTGAGGACACAAACAGAAGCTTCGAAGAACCAATCAGTCAAAAATCAGCTGTAGTTTGTGTCTTACAAACGACAGCTGATGAGTTAATACATTAAGGTATATTATAGACCTGCCAGAATAAGGTTCTTAATTCAACATAGTAAGTTTCCGAACACCTATCGTTAAGGATAAGCTAGAGATTGAAATATCTTCTATTGTATATATAAGGTATTCAATTAGTTAAATGTTTTTTGGTACAGATCTCCGATGTGATTATACTCTTGTGCTGAATCATATAGTGGAGGCCGAAACTCTTTACGGAGAATTAAATTTCATTAAATCAGTTGTTTATGGTTTTAAGCGGGTTGTATAGTAGCAGGATACAGAAACACAGGCTGGTTAATCCATCAGAAGCGTGGCAGGGATATTATAATGAAGTCTTCTGAATTATTTCAAAAAAAAGGAAGTTGTTTTTTATACGTAAAAACAGGTAAAGAAGAAAATGTTTTAATTTATTGGTAATAAAAGTTTTATGTAAAATATGTGACTTCGCCAATTTGTGATTGATAAGTATAATTACTGCTTAAAAAACTTTAATACAGATAGTTATAAGAAACATATTAGTTGTTTTTTTTGTATAAGAAGAGAGGGTTCCGTAGAATTATTACAGAACAAATAAATATTTTAACTATATCATTAATTTAAAGACACTTTTTATGAAAAAACTACTACTAAATATAGCATTCCTGATGGGAGCATCTTCCATGGGATTTGCTCAGTTTACGTTTGAGCCAAGTACATCTGATGCTACGGGAGTGACTTTTGTTGCAGGAGATGCTTATGCGAATCCAACCGGAGTAGAAACTTGTGGTGACTATTATCTGCCACAGCCAACTACTTCTCTGCCGGGGCTATTTTATACTTTCCAAAATTACTCTGCTGCTGTTTATGATAATAATTCATGTACAGGTACGGCTCTTGGTGTTGGGGCTGGGGTCGGTCCAGGAAATGATGGTGCTTATGCAGTTCCAGGGTCAGTAGGGTTTGGCCTGCAGATTGCTTCCGGTTACACAGAAGCTTCATGGGAGGCAGGTCTTTGCGTGCCGGTAGTTCCTTCCTTTGGTTTTAATTTCTCTACGGAATGTGCATCTGAGGGTAATGGATGGAACTCTTTATCGGGAGGAGCCTCTCCGGTATCGGTAGATCTTTCCGCAACAGCTGATAGAAAAATATATGTAAATTATATTGGATGGGCTGCGAGTGGTACTCCTACTTTTAACACAAAATTGCAACTATTCAGAAACCCTGCCGGAGAGGAAGGGGCAGGTGCATTTGGAGCAATAGAATCAGAACAGCCTAGCGCAAGTTTTATCCTTGATGGTACAGCAAGACAATTGGAAATCGATTTTTCAACCACTTCGATAAGTAGTACATCTATTCTGGGAGAAGTAAGACAAGTATCATTCCTGTATTATGGAACTACTATCACAGATAATTATGATCTTAAGATTTTAGGTGTTTCACTAGGAAGTGCAGATCCATTGGAGGAACCTGTTGTATCTTCTACAACAACAGCTTCTTCTATTGCCTCTTCAAAACTATACCCGAATCCAGTATCAGATAGAGCAAATGTAGAACTAAACCTGAAATCAGCTTCTTCGGTAAAAGTGACCGTATCTGACCTTATGGGAAAAGAAATTATGACCATTGCAGAAGGAACGTTCTCTTCTCTGAATGAATCTTTTTCTGTAGCCAATCTTAACAAAGGAATTTACACTGTAAATTATTTCGTAAACGGTTCTGCTGCAAAAGCAGAAATGCTGATGGTAAGATAGTCTCACTTTTTGAAAGATATTTATCGAAAAAGAGTTTGTATTCTCCAGTGAATACAAACTCTTTTTTACATTATATGGCTCGTTGTTTTAAGTCATCCATTGCTCCTTCTCTGTTCTGTTGTTCTAATCCGTTGTTCGAACTCAAAAGACTCCGAACAACGGACAGGTGCTTTAATTAACTATTTATCCGTGTTTATACTGTATACAAAAACAGTATAAACACGGGTTTTCATCCTGGTATTTATTCCCTAATCTTGTTCCGGACAAAACAGCCTTTGATTTTTTAGCAAAGGAAGTCCGGATGTATAATTTTCAATCAAACTAAAGAATAGCTTTTATGAGAAAGATGAGTTTTTTATTAGCGACGGTTATCGTTGCATATTTGTCGAATGCTGGAAAGGCACAAACGTATAATATTCCTGCCGCTACAAGTACAGGCAATTCCTATTTAGGAACGGCTTCCGGAGACTTGCAACTTAAATCCACGGATGGGAATCTGTTTCTGAATACAAATGGCGATACGATTACAGCCCCTAATATTGGAATCAATACAGACGGAAATGTTGGAATAGGGATGCATCCGCCTCTAAATCCCTCGTCTGGGGATTATTTTTATCAACCAGCGCTAACTGTATTGGGGGTTGATGGAAATAATAGTGTTCCAGCTTGGAGTCCAAGAAGCACTTTCCGAGTAAGCACAGGAACCAATAATCTTAATTTTGGAATTTATGGTAATAGATCGTTTATTCAATCATCTGTATCAACTGGTAGGTTGGATATCTATTCATCTACCATATATATGGGGCTCAATAGTGGAGGAATTACATTGAAATTAGGACATATAGGTGATGAATTTGTCTCTGGTTATAGTGGGGAAAGCAAATTATATGGAACCTTGGCGATAGGAGGTGGTTCTTCAGGGGTACCCTCTACACCCTCTGGGTATGGATTGTATGTAAAGAAGGGGATTCTTACAGAAAAAGTAAAAGTAGCGGTAGCGGGTTCTGCTAACTGGGCCGACTATGTATTCGATCAAGACTACAAACTCATGTCTCTTGGAGAGGTAGAAGCATACATCAGTAAAAACAAACATCTTCCCGGCGTACCTTCTGCCGAAGAAGTAGTAAAGGAAGGGATTGATATGGCGACCATGGATGCCAAATTGCTGGAAAAAATTGAGGAGTTGACATTGTACATGATTGAAATGAAGAAAGAAAATGAGCAAATGAAAAAAGAGATAGAATTACTGAAAAGTAAGTAGACCAAAAGAAAGATATGAAAAGATATATACAAAAGTTGACCATTGTTGCTTTAATGATGGTTTTATCTGGCTTGTCATTCCTATCAGAGGCCGCATATTCGGTCAGTTTGATAATGTCTACTAGTCCGGGAGGTTCGTCTGCTCCTCAACCGTTATGTGTAAAGAATACTGTTTATTATTATTCAATGACTGTTACGAAAGGGACAGGAGATGATGGCGGAGGTGTTTTGATGTTGGGGTTTAAAGATCTTAATAATATCAGAAATACGATGTACTCTCAAATATTAGCAGGGTTTGACTATACAGGGGATGTATGCACATTGCAAGGTACTTTTGATGCAAGAGCTAGTACCTCTAATTGGGACTTGGGTGAAATGTATGCAGATTTTTTATCTAATGGGGTGGATTATATGAGTAGTACTTATACAACTTCGGCACCGTTTGTCTTCGTATCACCATCAAGCGCATCAATAAATAGTCAAAGTTCTGTGTCATTGACGGCTTCGGTGAGTAGTAGCTCTAATTTTTCATGGAGTCCTTCTTCCGGACTGAATACTACTACTGGAGCAAACGTTGTAGCAGCTCCAGGTACGACAAAGGTCTATACTGTTACTGCTACCTCTACAACTTCAGGGTGTACTGATAAGAAAACAGTAACTGTAACGGTCACAGGACCATGTTGCTCTCCTACTAAGGTTTTTAACAACCAAACCATCGTAACCGATTATGCAAGTGATTACATTACTGCTTCAGGAAGTAGTTCAATTGCTTCCGGTTCTACAGTAATATTAAATGCAGGAAATTATATAGAACTAAATCCGGATGTTGTCATAGAGGCGACTACTTCAGGTACTGTATTTTTGACTCAAATAACGAACTGTACTTATAATGCTTGTAGGATAGGGGCAGACGAGAAAGAAACACAGGAACCTGTATTCTTGGATCCAGATCTTCATCACAAAAATACAGAGATGATCAATATTTACCCTAACCCGTCTGCCGGAGTATTTACAATAGTAAGTTATGGATGGATAGATGAAGTGACAGTCACTAATAATGTTGGAGAGATTGTATTTATAGGGAGAAGTCATCAGATAAATCTTTCGGATCAGCCTGAAGGCATATATTTTATAACGGTTTCTTCACAAGGGAAAACAGAGGTGAGAAAAGTGTTTAAGACAAACAAATAAGTTTATTTCCCCCGTTGTTCGAAGTCATCAGACTTCGAACAACGGATAAATTTCTCCCTTGCTGGCGTCCCCGCCAGCAAGCCCGCTACGCAGCAGCCTATAGCCTTCTCACCCTTACAGTCATTAATTTCCGAAATATTCCATATAATGGGTCAATATACCAAAATCATCTACACCGGTCAGATAAAATTTCGCAGAAGAATAGTAATACTCTTCGGGATTCCGGGCAAGACTCCATTTTTCTTGTAAGGGATTCAAATGAATATAATCAAGTTTCTGCTCGGCCATTTCTTTTGAAAATATATTTACAGGCAGAGGGTTTCGTTCCCAGAACTGGTATTGCCGGTCGGCATCGCCTACGTAGTAATCCTCCAGGGTTAGCAAGTTTTCCTTGAGGATCTTTTTCTTAAATTCATGTGCGGTAAAGCTCATAAGTGAATGTTGGATATCCCGGCCGTCTTGTATCGTTTCAGGTATTTGAAGCAACAGATGCATATGGTTGGGCATGATGACAAAACCGTAGAGAATCAGTTCATTCTTTTTAATAAGAAATTGAAGCGATCCGCTCACAATGTCTTTATAAGAATCATTTGCCATTAATGGTTTCCAGTAGAGATTAGTTGCGGTGTAGTAAATAAGATTTCCTTTTGTCAGCATAAAAAATGTGTTCTGAAAAATAATAAAAATCGAAGATAATATATGATTCAGATGGAAACAAATCTTGCTGGCGGGGACGCCAGCAAGGGAGAAAAAGTTCTTCTCCTCCAGTTTCCCCGTTGGCTCTTAACAAAAACCGCTATTTCGTTCCAAACGAAAACCCCACCGCTTTTTTCTCCTTGTTATGAGGGATCAGTTTAAGCGTCACGTATTGCACATCTCCCTGAATGGAAATAACAGGATTACGGTCTACGAGTTCGTACCCTTTGGCCAGCTCCTCAATGAGAGCCGTGACATCAACGGTTGCGACCCCTTGCGGGTCAAAAGTAAGATCAAATTTTTTAGTATATAGAATCAGTTTGTCCATGGGAGTCTTTTATAGTATGCAATGATTTTTCAGGGAGGAAAGTTCCTGATCATGCAAAAGCCCCTGAGTATTGCTACCAGGGGCTTTTGAAAGTATAAGTAAGAGAAGAAATGACTAGCTTCCGCACATTTCACAACCCTCAGGGTTGTCAAGGGAACAAGCCAGAGCCGCTGCTTTTTCTTTTTCCGCCGCTTCTTTCTCTGCCAGACCGGCTTTCATGGTATTAACAGTATCTTTGTTTACTACCGGCTCCAGAGAAGTGTCGGCTTGTTTTTCTACTGTAAACTTGATAGCGTCTACCGCTGCTTTGGTTCTCAGATAATACATACCGGTCTTCAGACCTTTTTTCCATGCATAGAAGTGCATAGAGGTAAGTTTTCCGAAGTTAGAATCCTGGATATGTATGTTCAGACTCTGACTCTGACAGATGTAAGCACCTCTGTCGGCTGCCATATCGATGATCGTCTTTTGTTTGATCTCCCATACGGTTTTGTACAGATCCTTGATATGCTGAGGCAGTTCAGGGATATTCTGAATAGAACCGTTGGATTCGATCAGTTTGTTTTTCATCTTATCGCTCCACAGACCGAGTTTGATAAGGTCTCTCAGAAGATGTTTGTTTACGACTACGAAGTCGCCGGACAATACTCTTCTGGAGTAGATATTGGAAGTATAAGGCTCAAAGCACTCATTGTTTCCCAGGATCTGAGAAGTAGAAGCAGTAGGCATCGGAGCTACCAGCAGGGAGTTGCGGACTCCGTGTTGTTTTACATCTTTCTTAAGTGTATCCCAGTCCCAACGTCCTGAAGAAGGAGTTACCCCCCACATGTCGAACTGGAAGATCCCTTTGGATACCGGAGAACCAGCAAATGTTTCATAAGGACCGTGTAGTTTGGCCATGTCTTTGGAAGCGGTCATGGCAGCAAAATAAATGGTCTCAAAGATATCTTTGTTCAACCCTTTTGCCTCTTCGGATTCGAATGGCATACGAAGCATGATGAACGCATCGGCCAGTCCTTGTACCCCGAGTCCGATAGGACGGTGGCGCATATTGGAGTTGCGGGCCTCTTCTACCGGATAGTAGTTGATGTCGATCACCCTGTTCAGGTTTTTAGTGGCTACATAAGTCACCTCGAATAATTTCTGGTGATCAAATTTACCGTCGATGACAAATTTAGGCAATGCGATGGAAGCCAGGTTACATACTGCTACTTCGTCTGCAGACGTATATTCCAAGATCTCAGTACAAAGGTTGCTGGATTTGATCGTTCCCAGGTTCTTCTGGTTGGATTTTCTGTTGCAATGATCTTTGAACAGCATGTATGGGTTTCCGGTCTCTGTCTGAGATTCCAGCACTGCATACCAAAGCTCCTGAGCTTTCACCGTTCTTCTTTGTCTGCCTTCTTTCTCGTATTTTTCGTACAGCGCTTCAAAGTCTTTGCCGTAGCAATCCGCCAGACCTGGAGCTTCGTGAGGGCAGAACAGAGACCAGTCTCCGTTTTTCTCTACACGTTCCATGAAAAGATCCGGGATCCAGAGCGCATAGAACAAGTCGCGGGCACGTAACTCTTCTTTTCCATGGTTCTTTCTCAGTTCCAGGAATTCGAATACATCGGCATGCCATGGCTCCAGGTATACTGCGAAGGCACCTTTGCGTTTCCCTCCGCCCTGATCCACATAACGTGCGGTATCGTTGTAGACGCGAAGCATCGGGATAATACCGTTGGAAGTACCGTTGGTCCCTTTGATATAAGAGCCGGTAGCTCTTACATTATGAATGCTTAGGCCGATTCCTCCGGCAGATTGCGAAATTTTGGCGCATTGTTTCAGCGTGTCGTAAATTCCGTCAATGCTGTCGTCCTTCATGGTAAGAAGGAAGCAGGAGGATAACTGAGGTTTTGGAGTTCCTGCGTTGAATAAAGTAGGAGTAGCGTGTGTAAACCACTTTTCAGACATCAGGTTATAGGTTTCGATAGCGGCGTCGATATCGTTGTAGTGGATCCCGATGGCTACACGCATCAGCATATGCTGAGGGCGCTCTACGATTTTTCCATCCAGTTTTAACAGGTAGGATTTCTCCAGTGTTTTAAAACCAAAATAATCGTAGGTATAATCCCTGTCGTAAATGATCGAAGAATCCAGCAGTGCGGCATTCTTTCTTACGGCTTCATATACTTCTTTGGAGATCAGTGCTGCGTTTTCACCTGTTTTTGGATCCACGTAAGTATACAATCTCTTCATGGTGTTAGAGAACGACTTACTGGTTTCCTTATGCAGGTTGGAGATCGCAATACGAGCTGCCAGGGTAGCATAATCAGGGTGTGTAGTGGTCATGGAAGCAGCCTGTTCGGCAGCCAGCA
>CAYTGJ010000102.1:14455-16339 GCA_964437245.1 uncultured Chitinophagaceae bacterium | reverse complement strand
AGTCGTTACACCCAATTACTTAAACTATATCCGAATATAAATGAAAAGGATATACTGAATGTAATCCATGAGCATAATTTTGAAGACGACTGGAAGAAAAGATTCAACAATATTTTTGAATGGAATTTAGAAACTACTCTATTAGAGGATTTGCATGTCGATGATTTTAAGGCAGACGAACCCATACA
This sequence comes from uncultured Chitinophagaceae bacterium, assembly GCA_964437245.1. Lineage (GTDB taxonomy): Bacteria > Bacteroidota > Bacteroidia > Cytophagales > Cytophagaceae > JANYCO01. Next base: position 16,151 of record CAYTGJ010000102.1, on the reverse strand, counting down.
GAGTTTTATAAATCTTCAAAAAATAATTCAGCTTGTGCAAAAGACCCAGCTGCCGGTTTCTGTTTTAAAGGTGGAAGAGGTAGAGGCCGGTTATGTTGATATGCTTCAGAGTGCTGTTAAAAAGAACCTGACGAAAGAAGCGTGGTTGAAACAATGCAAAACGATCTATAACCCAGTTCGGGAATCGTTAAGAAATGCCCTGGTTGCTTTTTTGCTACACGAGGATCCAAGGGATATAAGATTCCAGTCAGAGGAAGATTTATACAAACATTTTTTAATAGATACCCAGATGTCATCCTGTATGATGACTTCCCGTTTGTTGCAGGCAATTCTTTCCGTACAGTTATTTGTACAGCGCTGTCTGATGAATCTGGAGCCGGGCATTGTCACTACGGAAAACGAAGACTGGAAGCATTGGGAATGGATGAAACAATACAGAGTTTGGGAAGCCAACCGAAAAGTGTTTGCTTATCCCGAAAACTGGATTGAGCCGGAATTGCGTGACGACAAGAGCCCGTTTTTTGAGGAGTTGGAGAGTGAATTGCTGCAAAACGAAATGACCTCAGAACTGGGGGAAAATGCATTGCGTCATTACCTGCAGAAACTGGAAAGCGTTGCTAATTTAGAGATCATGGCTATGTGCAGGGCTTATGAAGATCCGGATAATGAAGAAAGCGATAGCTATTATATTTTCGGACGAACCTATGGACTTCCTCAGCAGCTTTATTTCCGGAAATATGTAAAATCCAGAACCTGGACAGTTTGGGAAAAAGTGGATGTGGATGTGGAAGGGGATCACTTGATACCCACTGTTCATAACGGTAAGCTACATTTGTTTTGGCCTATTTTTAAAGAGAAAGCAATAAAGCGCACCAACAAAGTACCAGCTGCAGGTGAGAATATTCCCGAGGATTTAATGTATTGGGAATTTCAGATGGCCTGGAGTATTTATGAAAATGGTAAATGGGGAGCGAAGAAAATTGATAAGCAGGTCTTCGAAGAGATTACGAAAAAACATTTTGAAAATAATTCAGGTAGACTACATTCCCTTATGAAGCGCTTCAGCGATGAAGATATTTCAATGGAGAAAAGAAAAAGCAATTTTTTCTTTGAAGCAACTGATAATAGCATTGAAATTCGTTATCTTGATTTTTTGTCGGATTATACTGACAAATATTACCATATTAGAGAAAATGGGATTGGGGTAATATATTCTGGAGATTTATCTATTCCAACTTTTCCATATTGGTTACATACAGGCAGTTATTACTTCGATAACTCTGAAGCAATCAATTCAAGTGTTTTACCTGATAATGAATTAACTTACTTCCATGTTGAAAAAAATTATGGAGAATGGAAATATCAAGTATTGGAAAAAGAAAAAATCAAAATAATAACAGGTTTTAAGAGGAGTAAGGGATGGAGGTCTTTTGGTGTTGAAGAGCCAAACATAGTGATTAATCCGCCAGATGAACCATTTATATGTCAGATCAATTCAAATCGATCATTTTTAATACGATTAATCAATTTCAAACTTATCCAATTCTATCATCCATATTCTAAGCAATTTTCTTTATATGCAGAACAAGGTTTGTTGTCAAATATCTTTTTTCATAAAGAAACAAGACAATATTACTTTGAAACGGTTAATTTGCATTTAATTGAAAAAACAACTTTTGGATTAGAAGAAAGCTTC
>CAYTGJ010000102.1:1857-14445 GCA_964437245.1 uncultured Chitinophagaceae bacterium | reverse complement strand
CATTCCTATGTACATAGCCGGGCAGTTCAGCAAAAACAATCGTTATGAGGAAGCTCGAAAATGGTACCACTACATTTTCAATCCAACAATAAACTCAGAAGACAGTACCGCCGCCCGTTATTGGTTGTTTCAACCATTTAAGGAGACTTATGATAAAGAAATAAATGCGGCACGACGACCTTTGAACATCATTGAAATTCTCAAGCTCTTGCAGGCAACTGATAATACGGAAAATACCAATGATTACATTACGAATACCACCCTTGAGGTGGAGACTCAAATAGAGGAATGGCGAGACCATCCTTTTGAACCGCACCGCATCGCCAGAGTCCGGATAGGAGCCTATATGAAAAATGTGGTGATGAAATACATTGACAACCTTATTGCCTGGGGAGATGAACTATTCCGGCAGGATACCATGGAATCTAATAATGAGGCTACACAACTGTACATGCTGGCCTGGGAAATACTAGGAGGGAAACCGTATAAAGTCCCTTCTCCCGATTCAAAAGATTTTAGTTATGCTGAGCTTAGAAATATGAAGGGAGATAACGAAAGTGCTTTTGATGACTTTGGGAATGTGATGGTAGAATTAGAGGAGCGTATACAAGTGAATGTGATCCGTCGATTGTTACCGGTGAGAATAAATAAGAATCGTCATATCACTTTCCCTTCAGACAATAATAAAAAACTCCCAGGATCCTATTTGCCTGGGTGGACCTCTAAGAAGCCTGTTGTTGTTACGCAGGAAAGCACAAGTATACGGCTTAAAAACCTGTATTTCTGTATTCCTGAAAATGAAAAGTTGATGAAGTATTGGGATACAGTAGCAGACCGTTTCTTCAAGCTGAGAAACTGTAGGAACATAGACGGTACCGTCCGTCAGTTGCCGCTTTATCAACCACCGATAGATCCGGCTCTGTTGGTGAGGGCCAAAGCCATGGGGCTTAGCATCGCAGATGTTTTGAACGATATGAATGCACCACTTGCGCATTACCGTTTCCTGTACATGATTGGTAAAGCAACGGAATATACCCAGGAAGTAAAAGCACTGGCAGGCGCATTTTTAGGCGCTATGCAAAGTAAAGATGCGGAGGAAATGGCTTTGCTCAGAGCACGTCATGAAATCAACATGATGGATACCATGCGGCAAATACGAAAAGACAATATCCGCTTGGCAAAAGAGGCCGTTACCTCGATGGAATTGAGCAAACAGATGACTGAAAATAGATTACAGTATTATCGCTCAAAACCGAAAATGACACCAGAGGAAAAAAGTAGTTTTTCTTTGAAAGAAGCAAATTTTGGTATTTCAATTGCATCGATGGGGCTTAAGGAGTTGGCTTCAGTTGTTTCTAATCTTCCTAATACATTCATTGGGCCTTTTATTTCTGGAATTGAAAAAGGTAGTTTTGAAAAAACATTAATAGCTGCTTCATCTGCACTTGATACTGCTACTATTATTAACAACCATTTAATTTCAAGCGGTTTAGAAAGATCATCTATCAACCTCCGCTGGGAAGAATGGAAACACCAGGAGCAACAAGCCGAGATAGAACTCAAACGCATCGAAAAGGAATTGCTTTCGGCAGAAATTCGTTTGGCGCTGGCGGAACAGGAAGCTGAAAATCATGAACTGCAATTGGAGCAAAACAAGGAGCAGCTGGAGTTTATGAAAAGCAGGTTCACCAATCTTCAATTATACAATTGGATGAGCGGCGAATTGGCCAAACTCTACCGCCAGAGTTTTGAAATGGCCTATCAGTTGGCTAAAAAAGCGGAGAAGAACTGGCAGTATGAATTAGGAGAGGAAGGACAATTTATAAAGTACGGACATTGGGACAGCTTGTACAAAGGCCTTCTGGCCGGAGAAAAACTTATGGCTGATTTAAGGCGTATGGAAACAGCCTACCTCGATAGAAATAAGCGCGAATATGAATTGATCAAGCACGTTTCCCTTGCCCAACTGGATCCTCTTGCCCTTATCATGCTTCGTGAAACAGCTTCCTGTACATTCACGATTCCGGAAGTGCTTTATGACCTGGATCATCCGGGGCACTATTTCAGGAGAATTAAATCGGTAAGCATCACCATCCCATGTATTACCGGACCCTATACATCCGTGAGTGCTAAGTTAACTCAGACACAAAGTGCATACAGAAGAACAGTTGAGCCGTCCGATAATGAAACATACCCGGAACAAGGAGAAAATGACGAACGATTTGTGCGCAATTTTGGTGCGCAGCAATCTATTGCCACCAGTCATGCACAAAACGACAGCGGTCTGTTTGAGTTAAATTTCAGAGACGAACGTTATCTTCCTTTTGAAAATACAGGGGCTATAAGCAGCTGGATGTTGGAGCTTCCCTCAGAGGTTAAACAGTTTGATTATACTACCATTTCAGATGTGATTGTACATATTAAGTATACCGCCAAAGGAGAAGAAGGGAATGTCTTAAAGAATGCTGCTGACAAAGCACTTAAGAATTATCACGAAGAAATCAAACAAGGTTTGTTGAGTCAAAATGGTGTACACATAGCCATTAATATGAAACGGGATATGCCTAATGAATGGCATCTTTTGAAAAAGAATGGAAGTACTTCTTTAAAAATTGAAAAATCAAGATTACCCTACCTGGCACAGGGAGCTGAAATTGAAAACGTACTGTTGGTGTCTAAAATCAAAGATACAACTACTACACCTAGCTTCCCAATCGGTATTACTATTGGAGAAAAAATTAAGACATTAGAACTTAAGACAATAGAGAAGTTTAAGACGGAAGAAGAAACAGAAGAAACTGAAATAGCAGACCTTCCAATATTGGATGATTTTAGATTTGGAAATAATTCGGAGATTAAGCTGAACACATTGTTTACCCTTTCTGTTTCAAACGATGATAAATTGAAATTAGAGGAGCTATTGTTGTTGGTGAAGTATAAGTTTTAACAGGTGATAATTATTGGCGGCACACTCTGGTAGCTCTTTTGTGTTTCTTTGCTCTATCAGTCTTTTCCTTGTTCTATGTCCCATAGAACAAGGAAAAATTGGTAGCGTATAACATAAAAAAGTTTTCTGTAGCTTTGTCCCGTTGGAACATATGATAGCATAATACCTACGGTAAACAGGAGGTATTATGCATGTAGGAGAGAATATATTCTTTAATGGACTCTTCGCCTGTCAAGTAAAGTCATAGACGACAACTTTCCCCCTTATACGGCTGGATTGGTGCGCCAAGCGAAGGGGGGTAGGGGGATGAAAAAACTCCACAATAGTTGTTCTTCTTCGCCCATTGCCTGCCGGGCGACAAGATACGGATTCTCCTGCACAAGGGGGAAAGTTGAGATTCTTAAATGGATGGCTTATGGTCTGAAAATTACGAAGAACAGTGGGGAGTAAGAGCAGCAGCTAAAATTACGGTTGTCTTGAATTCCTATACCCTTATTTCACTCCAAGTAGTTCACAGGCTTTTTCTGCAGCAGCCTGTTCGGCCCGCTTTTTACTGGTTCCTTTGCCTACGCTTACTTCCTGTTTGTCTACCACGATGGCAGCGGTAAACTCTTTGTTATGCATATTGCCGGTTTCCTCCTTGATGATGAAATCCAGTTTGTGGTTGAATTTCTGTGACCATTCGATCAGAAGGCTTTTGAAATTGGTCGTATGAGAAATGACTTCTTCTATATCAAAGTGATGAGCCAGGATTTTATTGAGGATGAATTTACGGCAGGGATAATAACCCTTGTCAAGGTAAATAGCTCCTACCAGGGCCTCCAGCACATCTCCGTAAAGAGATTTATGAGATACATTTACTTTCCCGGTGTATTCTACCACCTGGTTCAGGCCCATCTTTTTCCCAACCTTATTCAGCGATTCGCGGTTTACGATCCGGGAGCGGATGTCGGTCAGAAATCCTTCGTTTTTATAAGGAAATTTTTTGAAGAGGTATTCAGCGACTACAGTCCCCAATACAGAATCACCCAGGTATTCAAGTCGCTCATAGGAGTTTTTGGTACCGGAGGAATTTTCCTTAGCCGCAGAAGAATGACTGATTGCTAATCGGTATATACTAAGATTACCGGGTTGAAGCCCGGTAATAGTAGTGATTGTCTGATAGAATTTTTTATCCTCTTTGGAATGAAAAAATATTAAATATCTTTTGAGAAAAGATACCACGATGTATTAATCAATTTTTCTAAATATAATAGAAGCATTGTGGCCACCGAATCCGAAAGTATTGCTCAGAGCGACCTTAATGTCTCGACTCTGTGCCTGATTCAGGGTCAGATTGAGTTTCGGATCGATGTTTTCATCGGCTGTCTGATGGTTAATCGTAGGAGGAACAAGGCTGTGTTGCATAGCCAGGACCGAAGCAATGGCTTCAATAGCTCCTGCAGCTCCTAACAGGTGACCAGTCATAGACTTGGTAGAACTGATATTAATCTTGTAGGCATGGTCTCCGAGTACTGCTTTGATGGCGCTGAGTTCAGCAACATCGCCCAGTGGGGTAGAAGTACCGTGTACATTTATATAGTCTACGTCGGAAGGTTTCAATCCAGCATCAGAAAGTGCATTGATCATCACATTTTTAGCTCCCAATCCTTCCGGATGTGGCGCAGTCAGGTGATGAGCATCTGCGGAAAGTCCTCCGCCGATCACTTCTGCATAGATTTTAGCCCCTCTTTTTATAGCATGCTCATATTCTTCAAGAATCATGGCACCTGCACCTTCACCCATTACAAAACCATCACGGTCTTTGTCAAACGGGCGGGAAGCAGTAGCCGGATCATCATTTCTTTCGGACAGCGCTTTGCAGGCATTGAACCCACCTATTCCGGATTCAACGATTGCTGCTTCTGATCCTCCTGCTACGATGATATCTGCTTTTCCCAACCGGATATAGTTGAAAGCATCTACCAGAGCGTTACTGGATGATGCACAGGCAGATACTGTAGAAAAGTTAGGGCCCCGGAAACCATTACGAATGGAAATCCAGCCCGCACTGATATCTACGATCATCTTAGGGATAAAGAAAGGATTGAATCTAGGAGTACCATCGCCTTTGGCGTACGCAGATATTTCATCATGAAAGGTTCTGAGTCCGCCTATTCCGGCGCCCCAGATCACACCGATCCGGTCAGGGTCCTGAACATTTGCACTGATATTGGCATCTTTGATGGCTTCCTCGGCGCACACTACAGCGTACTGTGTGAAAGGATCCATTTTTCTGGCTTCTTTCTTGTCGGCTAAGTAATTATCGACATTGAAACCTTTTAGTTCGCAGGCAAAACGGGTTTTATGTTTTGATGCGTCGAACTTGGTAATCAGGCCAGCTCCACTTACTCCCGTAGACAACCCTATCCAGTAGTCCTGGAGGGAGTTACCTATAGGGGTAAGTGCACCTAGTCCCGTTACTACAACTCTTTTTAAATTCATAAAAGAATTTTGGGAAGTAAAAAGTAAATTATTTTACGTTTTGCTCCAGGTAAGCAACAGCCTGGCCAACGGTCTGGATGTTTTCTGCTTGCTCGTCAGGAATTGAAATGTTAAATTCTTTTTCAAATTCCATGATTAACTCAACTGTGTCCAAAGAGTCTGCACCCAGATCATTTGTGAAACTAGCTTCTGCAGTAACTTCTGACTCTTCTACTCCGAGTTTGTCAACAATAATACTCTTGACTTTTTGTGCTATTTCTGACATTTTTTTTGATTTTTAGTAAAACACGGATGCAAAGGAATGTATATTATTTATTATTGTCAACTATTTTTTTTAATAAATTTCCCCAAATACTATTATAAATTTCATAATCCATTGTATTAATTCTATATTTGAGCACTTAAAATATAACATTCATCATATTAACTAAATAGGAGAATGTCTGGCACCAAAACCATTAAGCTGGTCGTAGAATATGATTATGATTTCGATTTAATCGGAATTATAGCTCCTTTAAAGGGACATAAACTGGCCTGGTATTTAAATAATGAGCTGAGGGTAGACCTGAAAAAAGAAGACGATCTTTATATAGATTTTGTGAATGAAGGGCAATTGGTCATAATTAATTATATTTTTGAGACGGAATACAGTAATTTTCGTCTTATTAAGAATAAATCGTGTGAATTTGCTAATATTGCCAGTCCATATCTTATACCTGAACTGAAAGAATACGATTATTTCATTCTGGTAAAAGATGAGAGCGGCACCTTTAGTGTTCCGGAGGCAATGGAAAAACTAAAGAACATAAGTGGTATTGAATATATAAAGGAAATAGAAACGGAAAACTTAAAATCTAAAGACAATCTAATTTTTTAGAAAATGAAGCAAACGAAGAAAACGAAGATTATTGCCACAGTAGGGCCAGCATCTAATACGAAAGAAAAATTATGGGAGTTGGCACAGGCTGGTGCAAATGTGTTCAGACTAAATTTCTCTCATGGGTCTCATGAAGGCCATGCACAGGTTATTAAGTATGTAAGAGAGTTAAATGCTGAAAAAGGCGCTAATCTCGCTCTCCTGCAGGATTTACAAGGTCCTAAGATCAGAACGGACGAAGTAGAAAATAATGGAGTAGAATTGGTTCCGGGTGCTAAGATTGTGATTCAGAAAGATAAGATTCTAGGTACCAAAGACCGTATCAGCAGTTCTTATGCGTCCCTTACCAAAGATCTTAATGTGGGAGATACCGTGTTGATCGATGATGGTAAGATCGAATTAAAGGTAGTAGGCAAAGCAACCGATGAGGTAACCTGCGAAGTGAAATACGGAGGAATTCTGAAATCCAAAAAGGGGATCAACCTGCCGGATACAAATGTATCCGAACCTTCACTGACTGTAAAAGATAAAGAAGACCTGATCTTCGGAATTGCCAATGATCTTGACTGGATCGCCCTTTCTTTCGTGAGAAGAGCGGAAGACATGAGAGATATTAAAAAGATCATTGCAGACTCCGGAAAAGATATTAAAGTAGTAGCCAAGATCGAAAAGCCGGAGGCTATTGATAATATTGATGCGATCATTGCAGAAACCGATGCGATCATGGTAGCCCGCGGAGACCTGGGAGTGGAAATGCTCATGGAAGACGTGCCGATGCTACAGAAAATGATCGTGAGCAAATGTAATAAAGCAGGAAAGCCCGTAATCGTGGCTACCCAGATGCTGGAAAGCATGATCACCAACCCAAGACCTACCCGTGCGGAGACCAATGACGTAGCCAACGCTATTATAGACGGAGCGGATACCGTGATGTTGAGCGCAGAGTCTGCCTCCGGAGATTTCCCTATTCTGGCCGTAGAAAGCATGTCCCGTATATGCATTTCGGTAGAAAAGAATGCAAACAATATATACCACCTGGCCCCGGACGATGACGGTGCTACCTATAGCGACAGTGTGATCGATACCGCATGTGTGCTGGCAAAAAGTACAGGAGCCAAAGCCATCATCGGGCTTACTCAGTCAGGATACACTGCCTACAGACTGGCAGCCAACAGACCGCTGGCCGATGTATTTATCTTTACGAATAATAAAGCATTGCTGTCAAGACTCAGCCTCGTATGGGGGATCACCACTTTCTATTATGAGCAGTTTAATACGACCGATGAGACGATTGAAGGAATCAAGAAAGTATTGATAGAAAAAGGTCTTTTGAGCAAAGGAGACTTGTTTGTAACCACGGCTTGTATGCCTTATACACAAAAACAACATGCCGATACGCTGAAACTGAGCGTAGTGGAATAATTGTTGGGGTATGATACTAAAAAGATCACCTTGCCGGCGTGCAGGGTGATCTTTTTTTATTCAGATAAGGGAGAATGGCATTATTATTATCCTAATAATATGTTAATTTGTGCTTTCTGTTAACGTAAAGTTTCCTGTTGTGCGAGGCTCCTCACCGATAGGTCTTTAAAGTTGACCAATAGTCGCTCACAGTCATGCATTGGCAAGTATTTGGATCCAGATATAAAAAACACTTGAAGGGGTATACCGTTTTTATCATTTTTTTGCTTCTGACCACCAGCCGCTTACTGGCTCAACAGGTAACATTCAAAGGACGCGTTACGGATGCTGAAACAGGAGAGGGACTTCCTTATGTATTAATCACTATTTATAAAACACCTTACGGCGCCGAAGCAGACGAGGAAGGGAATTATTCTTTTGAGGCTGTGATCAGACCCGGCGATTCGATATCGGTCAATTATGTAGGCTATCAGAAGGTAAGACGCCCCGTGTCGGCTCAGCCTACTGCCCAGACGCTGGACTTTGCGCTGGAACTGGATGCTGCTATGATGCAGGAGATCGTAGTCACGATACACGAAAATCCTGCGTTTGCGATCATGCGAAAAGTGGTCAGCAACAAGGAGGTCAACGATCCTAGAAAACTGATTGCGTACCGGTACGACAATTACAGCAAAATGGAGCTCAGCATCGATAACCTTGGACCTAAGATGCAGAAGAAAAAGTTCATGCGTGCCATAGAACGGGAGCTGGCCAAGGACTCCATGCGTCTGGAAAAAGGAAAAGACGGAAAACCAATCCTGCCGGTCCTGTTTTCTGAAACGATCTCGAAAGTATACCGGAACAGGGAAGGGCTCAAATCGAAGGAGGAGATCCTGGTGGTCCGGAACGATAATGTAGGACTGACCAGCGGTAAGCTGGTGAAGCCAATGCTCTATTCTACTTTTCAGGAAAGTAATTTTTATCTGAACAGGATCAATATCCTGCTGTCGGATTTTCAGTCCCCGATAGCGGATGGATGGCACCTGTTGTATGATTATGAATTGGTTGATACCGTATTGATTGACGGAGATTCCTGTTTTCAGATCAATGTAAAACCTAAAAATCCACGGGACCTGGCATTTACAGGGACTATCTGGATTGCCGATTCTACGTTTGCCCTGAAGCAGCTCGATCTTTCCACCAATCAAAAAACAAAACTGAATTTTGTGGAAAGTATCAAGATCTTTCAGCTTAACAGGAGTACTTCGAGCGATTGCTGGCTTCCTGCCAAAACAAGGATCGAGCTGGATCTTTCCAATATGACCCACTGGAAGTTAGGGCTGCTGGCAAGACTTACCACCTATGCCGACAATGTAGTGGTGGACGATCCGAAACCTGATAAGTTTTTCAGGGATGGGTTGATCGAAATGGAAGATGCGCTTGACCGGGGCCGGGAAATGGACCGGCTGCGAAAGGATACGCTGTCTGTATACGAACAGAATTTCAGAAATTCCATTTACACTATTCGCCAGGTAAAACCTGTAAAACGATATGTAACGCTGGCCAATATTCTGGTGACCGGTTACTGGCGGATAGGGAAGGTAGAGCTAGGGCCTTCGCTGGCGTTGTTTAACAAAAATAATATAGAAGGGATCCGGACCAGTCTAGGTTTCCGGACGAACCACTTTTTTAGTCGTAAAATCATTTTCAAAGGGAATGCGGCCTATGGATTTTATGATCAGGTCTTTAAGTATTCGGCAGGAGTGGATTATATTCTGGACCGTCGTCCGTGGACTGTGATAGGTTACGAACACCGGTACGATATGGATCAGGTCGGGGTGAATTTTGAGACGGTGGGGAATAACCAGATCTTCTATTCATTCACCAAAAACGGGGTGATGAAAGGTCCTTACTACAACAGGACCAACTATTTTTATGCGCAAACAGATCTGAGAAGAGGGTTGACGCAGCGTATAGCGTTCCGTTACAGAGATTTTGTACCGTCTTATCCTTTTGAATATATTACTTCTTCCGAACCTTCCGGTGGCGTTACTTCTTCTTCGTTCAATATTGCAGAGATCGTGCTGGATACACGATGGGGGAAAGACGAATTCCGGTTTATCGACGGAAATAACAGGGTGAGTACCGGAGCCAAACGGTGGCCGATCGTCAACCTGAAAAATGTGATAGGGATGAAAGACGTTTTGAACAGTCAGTTCAACTATTACAAGGTAGGACTTTTGTTGTCACACAACTTTCCCATCGGGATCCTGGGGAGAACCTATTACGACGTTTCTGTAGGCAAAATATTCGGTACAGTACCTTATCCGATCCTGGAGACTTTCATGGGCAATGAATCGTATTTTTATTCCACCATTGCGTTCAACCAGATGGATTATTTTGAATTTGTAAGCGATACCTACGGAGCGCTCCGGCTCCGGCATTATTTCGGAGGGCTTTTCTTCAACCGTATTCCGGGGATCCGGAGACTGAAATGGGGGTTCCTGATGACTAGCAATCTGGCCTTTGGCTCAATGACTGATAAAAACTATGCTCTTACACCTCTTACCGATCAGCAGGGAAATAATCTGAGACCTTTTTATACATTAAATGAAAAACCGTATTGGGAAGTAGGATACGGGATCGAAAATATCTTTAAAGTTTTTCGTGTTGACTTTGTACACCGGCTGACCTATCTGGATCATCCTGATGTGCGGAAATTTGGGATCAAAGTATCTTTCCAGGTCGCCTTATAGGAAGGCTCTGCCGGGGATTGACAGTGGAGGAAGGTATAGAGGGCAATGATATACTCTTTTCCTGGCTGGTCCTCAGACCAGCCAGCCGGTGCAATGCCAGGTAGAGTAAGGTATTGCACCGGCTGGCATATAGAGAGAGGATGAATACAGCTGTAGAGCATTAAAAAAAATATTGGAATTATTTGGACTCTGATTAACTTTGGTAGACTATCCCGGGCTAATTTGAAGATTTTTCCAGGATCCAGGATGCCCATAAATTCCTAGCTCCATCTTGCATCCGGGACTTGTGCTTAAAAATAATTCCGGGGTAGTGTAAATTTTGAAATAAGATGCGTAAGAAAATTAATATCATTTTTTGTCTTCTGGGGATCCTTTTCCTGAGTTCCTGTAAAGAAGATAAGGGCAATGAAAGCATGCCGATCAATAAGATCAAAGGAGTATACGAACCCCAGTTGAATTATTTGAATGAGGCCCTGGAAGACGACCCTGACGATGAAGAATTACTTTTTAAACGGGCACGTGTATTTCTGAACATGCACCGTACCCAGGAAGCGCTGAAAGATATCACAGAAGCGATCCGGTTAAGGTCTAACAAGGCGGAATATTACCTGGTCCTGGCGCAGGCCAATTTTTTATCCGGCAATTATTTTGAAGCCATCAAGGCTTCTGAAAAAGCAGAAAGTATGGGATTGGGCGATCCGGAATTACCGGCTTTGCAAGCGCGTGTATATTGGGAAACAGGCGATACCCTCCGGAGTGCATTGTATCTGAACCGTGTCAGCCAGATTGCTCCTTTTCATTCGGATATTCACTTGCTGAAAGGGAAACAGGCCGCAGTCAAAGGCGATACCACCCGGGCCATTACGTTTTTCCTTTCGTCTATTCGAAGTGACCTTAATAATATTGATGCATATAGTGATCTGATCAAGGTGTATCTGAACCGGGGGAAAGATGATTCGGCCTTGTATTATACCATACAGGCACAAGAGATCAATTTGAAGCATCCGGATTTTTACTATGCACAAGGCCGTATTTTTGCCAGAAAGGAGATGAAGCAAAGTGCTCTGCTTTCCTATAAATATTGTTTACGTGAAGATTCTGCCTATGCCCCGGCCATGTATCAGTTGGGGAATCTCTATTATAAAGAGGGAAATCTGACAGAAGCGCTCCAGTATCTCAGACGTTATACAGTCTACAACGACGACAACAAGGAGGTGTATCAAACGATCATTACCATTCTGACCGGACAGGAAAAGGAAAACATCGCTATTCCTTATTATGAAAGGCTCATTCAGTTGGATACTACCAACATGGCATTAAAATATAAATTGCAGAAACTATACAACCTGTATACCGTGGTCGGAAAGAATGAGCAGGCCGGTGCCGTTTCTTCTCTGCCGGAAAAAACTACTCCTGTGGTACGGGATACTGTACAGAGGAGGCCGGCAGTCATCAGAAGAGATACTTCTGTGCGTACTACCCCAGTTACCCCTGCGGGAATAGCGGATAGTGTGCGTTAACGTAACGTTTTTAATTTAAGGATAAGAGACAAGATCCCGGATCCGAGATAAGCGGTTCGGGGATTCACCTGATTTTACATGTCTTGTAAAGGCTTATGGTCCCGGTTTTTATCCTGCGTTCAGGGGGCTGGTATCCAGGAATTTTTTTGAGATAGATCCCTGCCAGAGCAGAAAATGTCTGTGGTAGTCGCCCGGAAAAACCGGAGGACTACCACAGACATAAGAAATCTTACCATCTCATCGTCGTCTTGATGAATTTACTTAGTTCTTCCGACATTTTTTCATGACGTTTCAGATTCGGATGCCAGTCGCAGCCATAGTCACCCTCTTGCTGGGTGGTCATTGAAAAAGTATAGGTTTTGTTGCGGCCTGCCGGATCCAACTTTTCTCTGGCAGCGGCAATGTAGTTACGCAATTTGGTCAGATGAGAAGCTCCTTCCGGATAATAATTACTTACCATAGGCCCGTCTACACAAAACAGCACCGCTTCGGGGTAATAGGTTCTCAACCGTTTCAGAAAGTTTACATACGTATTGACAAAGATGGCAGAATCGGGTATTCCCTTGGCAAAATCGTTGGTCCCGAGATTTACTACGATTGCAT
>CAYTGJ010000102.1:0-1847 GCA_964437245.1 uncultured Chitinophagaceae bacterium | reverse complement strand
GAACGGACACTGTCAGGAAAGATCCTGTCGTAGATCAGCGACAACGTTTCGTCGGTATGCCCGTCGTAATTGCGGTAAATACCTTTTCCGGAATAGGCTACGATTGAATAATCGGTATTGAGTTTACGGGCGGTCAGCGGACCGTAAGCCAGGTAACCGTTTTCTGTTTCGGGAGAAAACGGACAGTCCTTGGAGTCGCCTTCATTGCCATACCCACAAGTAATAGAATTTCCGATGAATTCTATTTTTCTGGAGGCAACTGCCAGGTAGGGAAGCATTGTTTTATCTTTTTCAATTTCAATTCCTTCAAAAATACCTTCTCCTACCAGGGCTTCGGTACGTTTGAAGATGATCACCTCATTGGTCCCGGTGTTCAATCCCTTTAGCTTCAGTTTCTGATCTTCGTTGGCCACCCCGTAGACCTGAGGTTTCCCACCGTTGATCGTTACATTATAATAGTTTTTAAATACGTTTCCTTCTTTGTCTTTTCCTATGCTCTTATTTTTAAGATGAACAATACAGGTAGCTCCTTCAAAGCGGAATTTAATCGAAGTGCCGGTATAGGCAAACCGTATAGCAGATGGATTGGAGGCATCCACACGTCCCTGGTACACGAAATTAGGGTTGCTGGCCGGAACGAAGATCGTTCCTTTAGAGGTAGACGAAGGTTTGGAACAATGTGTAAGCAGAAAAACGATTCCTGAAAGAAGGAAGAATAATCTGAAATGTCGGGTCATAAGCTAAAATTTTAATTCTCCAATATACGCCATATTCCGGAGGATCCATTGCTGTCTTTTTTTTATATAAGCAGTGGGACGTGTGGCACTATACTTTAAAGGATTGGGAAGAATGGCGGCGATCAGTGCCGACTGGTTCCTGGAAAGCTTTCCGGCACTGCGCTTGAAATAGCTTTTGGCTGCAGCTTCTGCTCCGTAGATGCCATCACCCATTTCCGTCACGTTAAGATAGACTTCCATGATCCGTTCTTTGTTCCAAAGCAGTTCTATCAGGATCGTAAAATAAGTTTCCAATCCTTTGCGTATCCAGGACCTGCCCGGCCAGAGAAAGACATTTTTAGCTACCTGCTGGCTGATGGTGCTGCCGCCCCGCATTGTTTTTTTCTTTTCGTTCTGATTGTTTTCGTAGGCTTTTTCGATGGATTTAAAATCAAATCCCCAGTGGGATAGGAACAGCTGATCTTCGGAAGCTACCACGGCTGTAGGCAGGCTTTTATTGATCTCGTCCAGGTCTTTCCAGGTTTTGCTTAGTTTGGCTTTCTTTCCGGCTCTCCATTGTTCAAATACCCTCTGCACCATCAGGTACGTAACAGGAGGATTGACAAAACGGTACAGAAAGGTGACCCCGATCGTGCTGGCAAAGAAGATCAGCACGATCCGTTTGAGGTATTTCCACAGGGGAGCCAGTTTCTCTTTCATCTACGGACCGTATTTTGTTTCCCGGACGGGTTATTAGAACGTTTGTATTTTAGTATATGTGTTTACAGAAGTCTTTTGAGTTTTGCAATATAGAATCCATCAAATCCGGATTCGGAGGCAAATACTTTTTTCTCTTCCTGTAGCACAAAATTTTCGGGCGAAGCATTCAGAAAACGTTTGACCTGTTCGGTGTTTTCCGAAGGAAGGATGCTACAGGTAGCATAGATCAGCGAACCGTCCTTTTTGACGATCCCTGAATAGTGTTCGAGAATTTCCTGCTGTGTCTTCCGGATGTTGGCGATAAATTCCGGGGTCAGTTTCCATTTTGCATCCGGGTTGCGGCGGAGTACTCCCAATCCGGAACAAGGTACGTCCAGCAATAACCGGTCGGCGGTATCGTATAGCCGTTTG
>CAYTGJ010000101.1:0-16426 GCA_964437245.1 uncultured Chitinophagaceae bacterium | reverse complement strand
ACCCAGGACCCATACATTAAAAGTGTATTGCTCTACCAACTGAGCTACGGAATCTTATTTTTTACCTTAACAATGTCGGATATTTTTCCCTAATTGCGGATGCAAAAGTAGCAGACTGTTTCAATAATACCAAACAATGTCCAGAAAAATATTTACAATCTTACTAACATTTATTATAATTAATTATACATCAGATGTATATGCCAATGAAAATACTTTAAAAATATTGCATTCGGCAGATTCGCTCTTTGAAAAGAAGCAATACACGGAATCGATGGAGCTTTACGAGCGTTTTTACCATTCGGGTTTTTATACGCCCAGAATGCTGATCCGGCTTTCTCTGATCGAAGAAGGATTGGGGGATTATACATATGCCCTTTATTACCTGAATATTTATTACAATAAAATTCCGGATAAGAGTGTCCTGAAAAAAATGGATGAGCTGGCCAGCCGGTACAACCTGGAAGGATATGAGTACAACGACATCGTATTTTTCACCTCCTTATATCATCGTTATTACTTCTACATCGTTTTAGCGTTTCTGACGGCTTCAATTCTTTTTTTGATCTATTTATACCTCAAGAAAAGAAAGAAGGCAGGAATGGGCCTTAGACCGCTTTTATTCATGATTATCCTCGGAGCGGTCTATATTATTTCCAATTACGATATTATTCCTGAACGTGCGATTGTCAACAAAGATGCTTCGCTGATGTCGGCTCCTTCTTCGGGAGCTGATCTGATAGGACAGATCAAAAAAGGACATAGGGTTACCATTAAAAGCAGAAAAGACATCTGGTGTAAAATTGAATGGAAAGGACAGGTAGCTTTTGTACGGGAAAACAATCTTTTGTTTCCTGAGAAATAACAGTTCAACCTTCAATCCAGGAGGTTATCATTTAGATAATATTTCAGATTAAACTTATGAAAGCCGTTGGCCTGCCCATCCGGGACAGTCTGTCTGTTTTTTCAGCATCCAAAACGTTCCGAAAGCCTCTCAAAAAAATGCAGGGTATTCAATCCTCATATAAGAAGATGATTGTAATGATATTGATTCTATTCCTGGCTTTGCTTTTTCTATTGACAAACGGTTTGTGTCCCCACAAACCGAAGCTTCCTATGTTGTTATTAGCCATCGTTTGTGTCTTCCACAAACGACTTCATTTAACTGAATTATTAAATACAACAAAATCCGGGAATAAAGTCATCATATTTTAAGATATTCAAACAAAAAAACCCTGCTTACCAGAAGCAGGGTTTTCAGAAGTATCACAGGGGATGAGTTTATTAAATCGCTTTTAGTTTTATTTTTTTCATCAGATCCTGCATTGTAGCATTAAATTTCTTATCTGTATCCATCAGATCATTTACAGACTGGATCGCATGAATCACAGTACTATGATCTCTGTTACCGAAATTGCTTCCGATGGATTTCAGAGACATATTGGTATATTCTTTGGCAAAATACATGGACACCTGGCGTGCCACTACGATTTCACGCTTACGGGTCTTATCTTTCATCTGATCGATCGTTACGTTGAAGTATTCCGATACGAACTTCATGATATAGTCAATCCCTACTTCGGCTTCTACATTTTGTACGATCGTCTGGATCGTCTGCTTCGCAAGCTCAAGATCGATTTGTTTCTGGTTCAGCGAAGCCTGGGCTACCATCGAAATGATCACGCCTTCCAGTTCACGTACATTAGTGTCAATGCTATAGGCCAGGTATTCCAGTACTTCTACCGGAATTTCCATTTGTTCTGCTTCCAGTTTTTTCTGAATAATCGCCACGCGGGTTTCAAAATCAGGAGTCTGCAGGTCTGCAGTCAGTCCCCATTTAAAGCGGGAAAGAAGTCTTTCCTGGAATCCTGCCAGATCTTTCGGAGCCTTGTCGCTCGTCATGATGATCTGCTTGCCTGACTGATGAAGATCATTGAAGATATGGAAGAACACTTCCTGCGTTTTTTCTTTATTCGCAAAAAACTGTACATCGTCCAGAATCAACACATCTGTTTTCAGGAAGAAATTGGAAAACTCACGAATGCTGTTGTTTTTAACAGCTTCCATAAATTGGTTCGCAAATTTTTCAGAAGAAACGTACAGGATCGATTTTCCTTCGTGATTCTTTTTAATGTAGTTTCCGATTGCCTGAACAAGGTGTGTTTTCCCCAGTCCTACTTTTCCGTATAACATTAATGGGTTAAACGAGGTAGATCCTGGTTTTTTGGCTACTGCAAAACCAGATGAACGTGCCAGTCGGTTGCAATCCCCTTCGATGAAATTTTCAAACTGGTACTGGGTATTAAGCTGAACATCAAAACCAAACTGATTAGCCTGAGTTTCAACATAAGGTTTTACAGCTGCATCGGGAGTCTTGTTACCTGCTTTGTTACCGGTTTGTAAACTGATGTTATATAATTTATTGTTTTCAACGGTTTTACCGTCACTTGAAATCGCATATTCCAGTCTTGCTGAGGGCCCTAACTCAGTATGAATTGCATCTTTCAAAACATGTACATAATGTTCTTCCAGCCACTCATAAAAAAAGCGGCTTGGCACCTGAATCGTTAAGACATTATTAGTCAGAGACAAAGGTACAATAGGCTCAAACCATGTCTTAAAACTTTGGTCGCCAACCATCTCCCGGATGATCGAGAGGCAGTTACTCCAAGTTGATTTACAGTCTTTTATATCTATCATATTCGGCGGTCTTTAATAAAGTAGGTTCCCCTTTCACTGAGCGGGGAGACAAAAATGTGAAAAAAAAAATACTAAAAAAACTTATCAAGGGTATTGACTTTTTGATAATGTTGATAGTCTTGTTTTTTACAATTTCTTAATAAAAAATTCTTACTAAAATACAGGCGATTCTTGATTATTTTATACACAATACTACCTCTTTCCAGCCTTCTAAATATTATTTTTTTTTATTTTTCTCCTTTAAAATTAATTAAACGTATATGTAAGAAAAGTAAAAAAAAATAACTATTATATAAGCATTTAACCTTAGTATGTTATGCCCGACAAACTTAACAACCTCCTAAGGTCCTTATTTAAAGAGGCTTCCAGGGAGAACTGGCAAGACAAGATCGCAGGAGAATCCTTTTCTCCGCTTTCGCACGACAATGCTTTTTTTTTCAATGCTCTGAAAGGATCGGAAGATCTAAAAGAATTGTCTCTCCTTCCTTTTTTATGTGAGAAGCTTGCACCTCACTCATTATTTCCCTCCGGATGGAGTTTAAAAGAGTTCATTTCTCTTGACGAAAAAGAGAGAGCGGTTCAACAGGTCCGAAAATCCCTCCAAAACGGAGCCCAAGAAATCTATTTGCTTTCTTCTCAGCCGGTCAGCACTTCCCGGCAAACAAAAATCCGTAATGCACTCAAAGGAACGATCCTTAGTTTCTGCACCTTACGCTCCCCGGATCAGTTTACCGGATCAGCTCTCATCGAGCTGCTGGAAAAAGAGGATCAGCTATTACTCGGAGAAGATGTTAAGGGAAAAGATCCCGCCGAAAATTTTCTGGAGCTGGCCAGGACACTTTGCATTCTATTTGAAACACTTGCTGAACAAAACAAATCCCCTGGTCTTCTCAATAAAATAATCCTGGTATGGACACCCGGAGATAAGATCATTTCAGAGATCGCCATGCTCCGGGCACTCCGGTACTGCTGGCATCTACTTGTGCAACACTATTTTGCGGTTCCACTTCCAGTTCGGATCCATGCTTTTCTTTCTGCTGAAGGAAATTTCGAAACGGATACCATCCGAAATACCACACAAGCCATTGCTTCTGTTTGTGGCGGATGCAACTCCCTGGGCTTCCGTCTTTCTCCGGAAGATCAATACAATGCTTCGCGCCGGAGACTCACCGCAAACATCAGTAATATACTGGAACATGAATCGTATTTAAGTTTTGTAAAAGACCCACTCTGCGGCAGCTATACGATAGAGAGCCTGACAGACCAGTATCTAACAGAACTACTCAGGAAACTGGAAGCATCAGGATATTCCATAAAGCTTTCTCCCTTGCTCCCTGTTGAACCTACCGGGTCAGAGGAGCGAACCGCTTTCGTCACTGCTGAGAACATAGTGCTTCGCTCATTCTATTCCGGACATGACCTTTCTCATGATTACTCCGCAGGACTTCCGCCCTATACGCGGGGGCCTTATGCCAGCATGTATCTTCAGAAGCCCTGGACCATCCGTCAATATGCAGGATTTTCCACCGCCGAAGCCTCCAATCTTTTTTATAAAAAAAATATGACAGCCGGTCAAACCGGTCTTTCGGTAGCCTTTGATCTTCCTACTCACCGGGGCTATGACTCTGACCACTCCCGTGTACGGGGTGACGTGGGAAAAGCGGGAGTAGCCATTGATTCTGTCGAGGACATGAAGATCCTTTTTGAGGGAATTCCACTGGATAAAATCTCCGTTTCCATGACCATGAACGGTGCGGTGATCCCTGTCCTCGCTTTTTACATAGTAGCAGCAGAAGAGCAGGGACTGAATGCTTCCGTACTAACGGGCACAATCCAGAACGATATTCTTAAAGAGTTTCTGGTCCGCAACACTTATATCTATCCTCCTGCTGCCTCGATGAAAATCGTAGGAGATATTTTTGCTTATTGCTCCTCGCATATGCCTAAGTTCAACAGCATCAGTATCAGCGGCTATCACATGCACGAAGCGGGAGCTCCCGCAGATCTGGAGCTTGCCTATACACTGGCGGACGGGCTTGAATATGTACGAACAGGCCTCCGCCAGGGAATCCCGGTAGACAACCTGGCACCCCGTCTTAGTTTTTTCTGGGGGATCGGGATGAATATGTTTATGGAAATAGCCAAGATGCGTGCCGGACGTTTTTTATGGGCCCATCTGATGAAACCTTTCAATCCTCAGAATGAAAAATCACTGATGCTCCGTACCCATTGTCAGACCTCCGGCTGGAGCCTGACGAGCAAAGATCCGTACAATAATATTATCCGAACCACCATTGAAGCCATCGCTGCGGTACTGGGGCATACGCAATCTCTTCACACCAACTCCTACGATGAAGCCATGGCGCTCCCCTCTGAGCGCTCGGCCCGGATAGCCCGGGAGACCCAGCTTTATCTGCAGAAAGAAAGCGGTCTCTGTGAGCATATTGACCCTACAGGAGGTGCACATTACCTCGAATCCCTGACCGAACAACTGATCACCAAAGCCTTGAATCATATACAGGAAATCGAGGCGGCAGGAGGAATGACCAAAGCGATCGAATCAGGAATCCCAAAAATGCGCATAGAAGAAGCGGCAGCGAAAAAGCAAGCCCTTATTGATTCTTCCAGCGAAATCATTGTTGGCGTTAATAAATTTCAGCACGCACTTCCCGAAGACATAGAACTGCTGGAGGTAGATAACCATACGGTGATCTCCGAACAAACCAAACGCCTGGCACTGCTGAAGCAGAACCGGAACCAGGAGGCGGTGGCCAGGGCACTTGAGGCCATTACCGCCTGTGCGGGCTCCGGAGAAGGCAACCTTCTGGAACTTGCCATTACCGCAGCACGTCACCGGGCCACCCTTGGGGAGATCTCACTGGCCATGGAAAGCGTTTTCGGCAGACACATCGCCTCTTCTAGTACTATTTCAGGGGTATACAAAAAAGCTATGACCGATCAGAAACAACTACAGGCTGTTTTAAAGCAGACTGAAAAATTCATAAAGCAAAATGGAAGAAGGCCCCGTATCCTGGTTGCCAAGATGGGACAGGATGGACACGACAGAGGGGCCAAGCTGATCGCAGGAGGATTCTCAGATCTTGGATTTGATGTAGACCTTGGTCCTTTGTTCAGTATCCCGGAAGAAGTAGCCCGTCAGGCTATGGAAAACGATGTTCACATCATAGGAATTTCCAGTCTGGCCGCGGGTCATAAGACACTCATTCCGGAATTGATCCGTCTGCTGAAAGAAGCGGGAAGGGAAGATATCCTTGTCATCGCCGGAGGGATTATTCCCGAAAAAGATCATTCCTTCCTGTATCAGGCCGGCGTTGCAGGCATCTACGGACCTGGAACTATCCTGAGCGATGCTGCCCTTGAACTACTCAAAAAGCTGGGGAGCTAAGCTCAAAAACAACTCCCGGATAACAGGTCCGGGAGGCAAAATAAGATCATGCTCATACTTCTTTGGCAGGAAGGTAAAATAATTTTGTCATTCACGACTTCATTTATCTCTATCTTTGAGAGGAATTCTAACACACTATTCGACTCCTACCATCAAAAACGCCGCCCAGTATTTTACATTATTATAACGTGTATGGATCTCTTTTTTCGCTTCTACAAAAGCACGGCGTTTGTCTCCTGACTCCATCCATTTTTTATAAAAGATCGTCATCAGCTCGGTGGTAATTTCATCACTTACCTTGAATAAACTCATGATGACCGCATCCGATCCGGCTACCATAAACGAACGCTGGAGTCCGTATACTCCTTCTCCGAGTTTCATTTCTCCCAAGCCGGTCTCACACGCACTCAGTACGACCAGTTCGGTATGATCAAGGCCAAGGTTCATCGCTTCGTAGGACGTCAGGATTCCGTCTTCACGGTTGAATTCATTGACGTTTCCTGAGCGCAACAGGTATCCTCCGTTTTTCAGCAACAAACCCGAACGCAGCAACGGATTCTGAACCGCCTTCTGGGCAACTTCGTCCATCATCTCTCCCCCCGCAGCATCTTCCAGAAAAAAACCGTGGGTAGCAATGTGAAAAACCCTGGGGCTGTTCAGTTTCTTCACTTTATCTTCCATAGCAGCTTCGTTCAGGAACAGCTCTGTTTTCCAGTTGCTCGCTTTCATAAGGCCGGCCAGTTGCTTTACTTCTTCTTCGGCTCCTGGCAACTGGACTGTTTTTCTGTCCGCAGTTTCTATTTTTTCAGGATAGTAAGAAGGGTTCCCGAATAGTACGATTGTCTTATCCTGTACGCTCTCTGCAGCAGATTTCTTTTTCCCTGATTTTTTCACTGCATTTCTGGTCAGCAGGTCACGCGTACTGCTCAAGAGTAAAAGATTATTTTTGTTTAACAAATAATTATTGTCAGGAGTACGGATCGATTCCAGGTTGATCTGATTGTAAGTACCGTCCACCGAGAGATAAATATTAGCATATTCTTTTTTCAGCAATCCTTGTACAGGTTTCCAGAAAACATCGTAGGACAGTTCATCTTCTATATCAAATTTGATACAGTTCCTGTAATAGCGAATGTATTTGGAATCCAGCTCGGCTCCGTTTTTCAACAACACAAAATCGGGATTGCTCTTACTGTCCTGGCTCACTGCCATAGCAGCATACCATACAATGTCCGTGAAATTTTTATCGTATACCCTAAACGGGAATATTTCCAGTGCGATCTCATTTTCCTTCAACACCTTGCGCAACTCCTTCCATTCGTAGGTGATGTTGCGTTCGTATACATTGGCAAACAGCTCCGAACTGGCGCTCAAGGTTTTTTCCAGTTCTTCTATTTCATTTTCCAGTTTAGGAAGTTCGATATTATTTTCTTTTCGCTGAGCCGAACTCATCGAATACACAGAGGTCAGCAATTCTCTTTTTTCGATCCATTTTTCATAATTCCTGACCAGGGTAGTATCTCCGCTTTTCAAGATCCGCTCTCTCACCTTAATGGAGGAGCTTAGCAAGATCGATTTTGTTTTCAAGGTGATATTATACACCGTTCCGATCATATCCGGGTAGGTAGCGTTCTGAGTAAAGGCCAGGCTCTTATAAAACTCATAATCGTTTTTCACTTTATCCCAATAGCTTGCTTTCCCCCGCTCACTCAAGGTCGGGAAGATCTTATCAAGGTAGACCATGGATTTCCGGATAGTTTCTTCGGCTGCTTCTACCGAACGCTTCACATCTCCCAGACAATAATACATCTGAGCGGTCTTTCCCAATGCTTCTACATATCCTGGATGATCTGCGTCAAACAGTTTTAGATAGAGATTCTTTGATTTCAGGAAAAAAGCATTGGCTTCCTGGTAGTTCTTTTTCAAATAGTAAATATCTCCTTTGATGTAGCAGATCCTGGCGGTATGACTGTTCTGCTCCCCAAGCCTGGAAATCCATATTCCATTGGCCTTGTCGAGTATTTCCAATGCTTTGTCCATCCGTTCGGTCTGAAGGTAAAAGACAGAAGCATTTTCCAGTACTTCTGCATATACCGGACTGTTTTCTCCTATATTGGCAGCAATTATTTTCAGCGACTGATCAAAAAGGTTTTCTACTTCTTTTTTCGGTTTCTTGTTAAAATGTTTTACCAGCGCCAGTTCATTGACCGCCTGTGCCACAAAAACATGATTATTCCCGTATACTTTTCTGGCAATGGCGACTACTTCTTCTCCTATTGTCTCCGCTTTGGCATAATCTCCTACAGAAGCATACAAGCGTTCCAGCAACTTCAAGCTTTCGGCATACCTGCTGGAACCCTCTCCCAATTTGTCTTTGGCAATCTGCATAGCTCTTTTGATATAGATTTCCGATTCTATATAATTACCGGTGATCAGTTGTAAATATCCAAGCAGGTTCAGGGGTTGAATAAGCGAACTACTTGTCTTCCCATATTTTGCTTCTCTTGACTCCAGCAGTTCTCTTAAAAATTCTTCGGTGTCGCTATACTTTCCCAGGTAGATGTTCAGTTCCGTAATTTCTTCACTTGTACTGGAGAATTTTACATTTCCGCTGGTAGACTTTCGGGTGAGCTTATCAGATTTTCGCAACGTCGTTTCTGCTTCTTCATATAGTCCCTGAAGGATCTGCAACCGGGCAATGCATTCCAGTGTATGAGCATGGTCCAGACGATCACGTGCTTTTCCTTTCTCGGTAAACAGCCGGAGGGATTTCTCAAGTTTGTTAGTAGCCTCTCCATATTTTCCGGTCACGATGTCTGCCGTTGCATATTTTTCGAGGCATATCGCATATTGAATGGAAGAAACAGAATATAACTGTTCGGTTTCCGTCAGCATTTCCCTGGCAAGACTGTATGCTTTTTCAAAACGGTCTGTCTGGAGGTACAATTTAATCGCTCCGTAGTTGTACCCTGCATAATATTTATTTTTATGTCCGACTTCTTTTTTCACGACTTGCTCCAGGCTTGTCTGGTAGATACTTTCTGCCATTTTAAACTGATCTCCCGACACAACGTAATGTTCCGCCACAATAAGCTGGGCCATATGATAAGCAGGGGCTTTGTCTCCGAGTTTCTGTTTCTTAATAGCCACCGCTTCGAACAGTGCCTTTTCTGCCTTGTCTATCTTGTTATTCTGCATATATACTTCGTACAAGGTCAATAAGACATTGGCACGCCAGAGGTGATCGGAAGGTACTACCTCCGGATCCGACAGAAAGGCTTCCAGGCTGACTTCTGCTTTTTTCCAGTCCTGGTTCAGAATATCTCTTCTGGTATCGATCAGATTATTTCGCTGATAAGCAAAACTCTTTCTTCCGTAATAGGTCCTTATTTTGGAGTCCACTTCATCGTTCTTGATCTGAGCTTCTTTATTTTTTTCCAACGTCTTTAACGTCGGTATCAGCGATTCTTCTATGGTTTGCAGGAGCTCTGCATTGGGTTTCAAATATCCGTTGGCGACAGACTCTGCTTTTCTCAATTTCTTTTCGGCTTCATAATAATCTTCTTTATCTAATGCGATCATGGCCTGCCAGTACAATGCTTCCGCATAAGAGCCTTCTTTCGGTCCTATATTTTTCTGAATCCAGATCTGGTTTTGTTCCAACCTGCTACCGGCCTGTTCGTACTCTCCGTTTTCGATCATCACTGAGGCTTGTAAGTTCGCCATGTCGGCATAGATCTTTGCGCGGAGGATGGTTTCCTGTTTGGAATACTTCACCGGTTTTTCTTTTCCTTTGGCATCTTTACTGGTTTCCGGAATCGCAAAACCGTCGCTGACCGATGTCATCAGAGGAATGATCTCTTCACTTGTCTTGTTGAAATAACCACTGCTCGCACGAATTTTCAGATACGCAAGCATGATACGGTTTATCGTATAGCGGTCCGCTATTTTGTTTTCGGTCACCAGCTTTCTTGCTTGTGTATTATATCCCTCCGCAGTCAGAAATTCATGATAAGCGATATATGCCTCTGTGATATCCTGCAAGGTACGGGCATGAAGTGTAGCGTCGGACTTATTTGCACTGGCTATGATAGCGGCAGCATTTTCAACCGATCTTTTATATTCGGCAAAACGCCCCATGGCTACATGGTACTTGGCCTGGAGAGATGCTACTCTCGCTTTGTAAAGGCTCTGCTCTCCAAACGTTGCTTTGACCTGATTGTCCAGCTTTTTAACCAGGTCGAAACCCAGCTTATAATCTCCCTGCTGATACGAATACTCGGCATTGGCGAATGCCTGCTCCCAGTTTACTTCCTTGGCAGAAACGGTAGCAGAAACGGTGATCAGAATTGAGACGCAGAATAGAATATATTTTTTCATAGAACAATATGTTTGAAACAGGTCTTCAGGAAAGGCAGAAAATATCCAGGTTTATTTTTCTAAAAATACGAAAAATATACCAATCTGTATTACAGAGGGCTTTGGTAAAATGGCCGTCTATAATACAGACGGAGATTTTTACGATTATCTACTAACCCTGAATTAAGGGCTCATAACCTGTTCCCCCTAAAATAATAAAGTCCCGCCAATTAGCGGGACTTTATCCATACATTTTAAAACCGGTTTATTCCAACCTGAACTAAAATCCGTTTACCTTATTTTTTGTAGTAGAAAGCAGCTTTCTGATCTTCCACATACACTTCAAAGTCTCCTTCTTCAGTGATTGTTTTCAGATTTTCTGCTACAAACGCAAGGTCATCTTTTGTCAGCTCAAACGATACTGTTTTAGACTCTCCTGCTTTCAACTCGATTTTAGTAAATCTTCTCAGTCTTCTTTGTGAAGGAGTGATCGATGCATACAGATCTTTGGTGAACAGGTCGATCGCTACTTTTCCGTCTCTGGCTCCTGTGTTTTTCACGTCTACTGTAATGTTCAGCGTTTCTGCTCCTACCAGTGTATCTTTGCTTAATTTAAGATTAGTATAGTCGAACGTAGTATAGCTCAGACCGTGTCCGAAAGCCCACTGAGGACGGTATCCTGTCAGGGTGAACGTACCAGGGATCAGCTCTTCCTCCACTTCTGAGAATTTGTAATCGTAGGTCATCAACATACCTGTGTAAGCAGGGTATGAATAAGGTAGTTTCCCGTTTGGATTATAGTCGCCAAACAAGATGTCTGCCAATGCCTCTCCTCCCTGGCTTCCCGGCCAGTACGCCTGTACTACCGCTTTCATGCCCGGTACGATCTCTCTTACTACTCTCGGTCTTCCTTCTACCAGTACCAGAATCACCGGTTTCTTGGTCGCAATGGCAGCTTTTGCCAGTTCTATCTGGTTTTTATCCAGTGTAAGGTCGAAGATTGTTCCAGGAGTTTCTGCATACGCATTTTCTCCCAGGCAAAGAACGATATAATCGACTCCTCTTGCTTTTGCTGTCAGTGCAGCAGCATCGTATTTCTCTTCGTTTTTGTAGAAAGGTTCTGCAATGGTTACCACATTGGCCGCTCCGATCTTATCAGAAATCGTCTGTGCAATCGTTTTATAAGAAGACGGGTATCTGCTTTCGTTGTCTCCCTGCCAGGTAAAGGACCAGCATCCGTTCAGAGCGGTCACACTTGTAGCCGCAGGACCAGCTACCAATACTTTTTTGTTTTTTGCCAAAGGAAGTACGGCAGTACCGTTAATGCTGTCGTTTTTCAGCAGGGTAATGGCCTCTCTGGCCGATTCCAGTGCTAACTGCTTATATTCAGGAAGTCCGAAGTTCTTCTTCGCTTCTTCTTCGCCATAAGGGTTTTCAAACAATCCTGTCTTGAATTTCAGGTCCAGAATACGGGCCACGGACTCATCAATTCTTTTTTCACTGATCGTTCCTTCTTTTACAAGCTCTAACAGGTAAATATAGAAAGAGTAATCATGAGGGACCATGCTCATATCGAGACCGGCTTCTACTCCAATTCGTACTGCTTCTTTAGGAGTCGTTGCAATTTTGTGACGGGTATGCAAACGGATGATATCTTCCCAGTCCGTTACAATCACTCCTTTGAATCCCAGTTCGCCTCTCAATACATCTGTCAGCAGGTATTTGCTGGAGTGTACCGGAACCCCGTTGATCTCGCCTGAGTTGATCATCACCGTAGCAGAACCTGCTTCCACGGCCGCCTTGAACTGAGGCAGGTAATATTCTCTTAATTGAATCTCGGAAATGTATGCAGGTGTTCTGTCTTTTCCGGAAGCAGGATTTGAATATCCTACGTAGTGTTTCATACAGGAAGCAACGGCTGTGATCTTATCCAGACCATCTTCTTCGTAGCCTAAAATACTGGCTTCTCCCATTTTCGTGATCAGGTAAGGATCTTCGCCAAAGGTTTCCGGGAATCTTGACCAGAGCGGCTGACGCGCTATATCCAATACAGGGTCGAAGTTCCAGCGGATACCGGAAGCTCTGGTTTCCTTCGCCGTCACTTTTGCTCCGGCTCTTACCAGCTCCAGGTTACGGGAAGCAGCTTCTGCAATATTGTGCGGGAACAAGGTAGCCTCCTGGGTAAAAGTCACTCCGTGAATAGCGTCAATACCATAGATCACCGGAATTTTATTAGGAGTTTTAGCGGCAGCATCCTGAATCGTCTTCACGATCTTAAACCACTGATCCACGGTACGGGCATAAGGCACCGCGTTCAGGATGGACCCTACTTTGTATTTTAAAACAGCAGTATCCAACAGGGCCGGATCAATTTCTCCGTCTTTGCTGGCATAACCATCTTTCAGAATGATATTCAGGTTAACTTGTGTCATCTGGCCTACTTTTTCTTCCAGAGACATTTTACTTAATAATTCATTTACACGAGGATCGATCTCTCCACTAGAAACACCAGCGCCTTTGTTGTCCCCCCCCTGCTTAGAACAAGAGAAGAGCAAAACCAACGCTGCGCAATAAATCACTGAGGTTAATTTTGTCATAATTAAAATTTTATAGTTAAACGGTTATAAATACTGGGCATCGTCAATACTTTTTCTGAAAGCTAACCAAGAGGTCAATTATGCTATCCTTAGTTATACTATACTTTGTATTGATAAATTCACATTCCTTTACATACAAATGTATTCGAATATTTACTTCCGTCCAAACGTTTTTGAAAAATATTTTTATCATAAAAAACTGAATATCAGATAAATAGACTTTTAAAAAGTCGCTTGAACACCAAAAATGGTAGTTATTATTTCACAATAATATATTCAGTAGTAATATATTGCGCCTAATACGAATAAAATTTTTATTCGTATTACTACCAATAATCAGAGGTTAAAAATAGCGCATGTATAACCATCAGGGAAATTTTTATACCTGTGAGAAAACCAGCAAGCTCTTTTATACACGTATTTTGTTCCAGGCTATGCTCAACAACTTGTCTGTTCCGGACATTTCTAAAATTCGGCTTTTAAACAAAAAAGCATCTGAATTTTTCATTCAAATGCTTTTCCTGGTATTATTTTCAGGTTCCGGATGCTCTCTGATCATTTTTATACAAAGCACCGAAGCGTTTTCATCCTTTTTTTCTCCTGATCATCCTCTTCCTACGCCTGCTACAACATAACTGGGCTCTCTGAGGACCAGCTCTCCGTCTTTCAGGACCGGAATGATGTTGTAAGTATCTCTCTGAAGACAAAAATCTATGTCTTTAATAATGGAAAGTCCTTTTAAGCGTTTGGCATGCGATGAATTTTTGAGAAATCCCATCATATCATCCTGTGCCATGCGAAACAACGCTACCGCTGCGATCGCAGAATCATTTTCCGAATCAAAATCATTGCTGAGTAATTCTACAAGTGCTCCGGCAAAAATAGTATCTTCCAGGTTTACACGGCCTTTCCAGCCTGCACATAAGATCAATACATCCTGCTGCTGGCTGATCAGATAGTTGGCTACGGAAGTAATATTCAAAAAAGAGCCGATCACCACCTCTTCTGCACTGACGGAACGGGTAATGGCCAGGGTGCCATTGGTGGTGGTCAATGCCAGTTTTTTCCCTGCCAATGCCGGTTCCATATAGGTAAAAGGAGAATTTCCGAAGTCAAACCCTTCTACTGTTTTACCGTCTCTTTCTGCTGCTGCGAGATACCCTTTTTCTTTCAACATCCTGCATTCTTCTACCGTCGCCACCGGAGTAATACTTTTTATTCCATGAGCCAAAGCAGTGGTCATCACCGAGGTAGCCCGCAAAATATCCACCACGACGACTATCTTATTTTCTACTCCATACGTTTTAACAAGGTCGGGAGTAAGACAAACTTCAACGTTTTTCATATCGGCTGTAATTGATAAAATCTTATTTTTTCAGGAAAGGTGTTTTTACGACCTGTGCTTTGTAGGGTTTATTTCTGATATTAATAAAAATTTCCTGGCCGGGTTTGGCATATGCTGTTTTGACATACCCCATTCCAATCGCTCTCGACAAGGTTGGGGACTGAGTACCGGAAGTCACCACTCCAATAGGCTGGTTGTTTTCATCCAGTATTTCATAATGGCCCCGGGCGATTCCCCGGTCAATCATCTCAAAACCCACCAGTTTTTTCTGTACACCCGTTTCTTTCTGATTTTTAAGAAATTCCGAATCTACAAAAGGCTTGGTAAATTTGGTGATCCAGCCCAAACCTCCTTCAAGCGGGGAAGTAGTATCGTCAATGTCATTTCCATACAGACAATATCCCATCTCCAGTCTTAAAGTATCCCGGGCTCCCAAACCGATCGGCTTGATCCCGAACCCGGCTCCGGCTTCAAATATTTTATTCCAGACAGTCAGGGCATCCTCCGGGCGGACAAACAATTCAAATCCTCCTGCCCCTGTATAGCCTGTATTGGAAATCAGCACCTCTTTTACTCCGGCCAATTCTCCTTTTGTGAAAGAATAATAAGGTATTGAGGACAGGTCCAGAGAGGTAAGTTTCTGAAGGGTGGCGGTAGCGTTAGGGCCCTGTACAGCAAACAGGCAGGTCTCCTCTGAAAGATCTTTGATCTCTACTTTTTCAGTATTGTGCTGTGCTATCCAGTTCCAGTCTTTTTCTATGTTGGAAGCATTTACCACGATAAGATACTCCTGAGCCGCCGTACGATATACAATAATATCGTCCACTATTCCTCCTTTTCCGTTGGGGAAACAGGAATATTGTGCTTTTCCTATTTCCAGGACAGCAGCATCGTTGGTGGTTATTTTCTGAATCAGGTCCAGCGCTTTTTCTCCGGAAAGTACAAACTCTCCCATATGAGAGACGTCAAATACTCCGACTGCGTTCCGTACGGTAGAATGTTCTTCTATGTCAGAACTATAGCGAACGGGCATGTGGAAGCCTGCGAAAGGAACCATTTTGGCTCCGAGTTTTTCATGAAGGTCGTTTAGAGGGACTCTTTTAAGTTCAGTATGTGTAGTTTCCATTGTGAAGGGCAAAAATACGATAAAATACAGTGAAGCAGAAGTGAATTTTCTTTTTTTGTCTTTAATTAATACAAGTTCTCAAAATAATTCCAATTGTTTTGGCTTTAAGCGAAATGAAAGACGGTGAAAATCAGAATAACCATATTTATCAATAGCGTCCCGGTGAAACGCGGTACCATACCCCATATTGCGTTCCCAGCCGTATTGAGGAAACTGTTTTGCCAGTTCCAGCATTTTTTCGTCCCGGTAAGTTTTGGCCAAAATGGAAGCCGCTGCAATTGAAAGGTAGAGACCATCACCTTGCACAATGCACTCATGAGGGATCTCCTGGTAGTTCTTAAAACGGTTGCCGTCTACAAGAAGCAATTCCGGACGTATGGTAAGATTGTTCAGGGCCAGATGCATGGCTTTGAATGAGGCATTTAAAATGTTGATCTCGTCTATTTCTTTTTCAGAAACTTCTGCCACCGCAAACGCAAGGGCTTCTTTTTCGATCTCGGTACGAAGGGCCTCTCTCTGCCGGACGGAAAGTTTTTTGGAATCATTCAATCCTTTATGGCGGTAATCCCCTGGTAAGATCACTGCTGCAGCCACCACCGGTCCTGCCAGACAACCACGTCCAGCTTCGTCAAGACCGGCCTCAACCTTATCGGTAGAAAAAGAAGATTTAAGCATGCACAAAGATAACTTTATTTCATGAATAACCGACCGACCTCTTTATGGGCAGAACTCTTTCCAATTCTTTTACAAAAAAATCCCCGGTCCGGCAATAAAACCGTTCCGGGGATCCTGAAACTAACTATATTCAGTAAGCGATTAGAATCTCTAGGCTACAGACCCTCTGGCATTACGAGGTGCCTCTGTCTGCCAGTTGTATGCATTCAGATAGCTGT
>CAYTGJ010000100.1:11143-16560 GCA_964437245.1 uncultured Chitinophagaceae bacterium | reverse complement strand
TCATTCTGTCTCCCACGCGTGAACTGGGTCAGCAGATCGCCAAGCAACTCTTCAAATTTACGAAATATTATTCCAGGGTATTTGTAGAAGCTGTATACGGAGGAGCACCGATAGACGCTCAGATCAGCGCTCTCCGGAGACCCACTCAAATCGTGGTGGCTACTCCCGGCCGCCTGGTCGACCTGATGGAACGTCAGGCCATTGACCTCTCCCAGGTCACGACTGTGGTGCTGGACGAAGCCGACGAAATGCTCAGCATGGGGTTCAAAAAAGATATCGACCATATTCTGGCCGGTACCGACAAACAGAAAAATACCTGGCTTTTCTCCGCCACTATTCCTGAGGGACTTAAAGACATCATCAAAATGTACATGTCTCCTTCTGCTCTTAAAATTCAGATCGACCCAAAAAATCAAGTCAATAAAAACATAGAACATAGCTTTGTAGTCTGCGATGATCCCGACGATAAATTCCAGGTATTGCTCCATTTCCTGAAAACGCAGGGAGAACAGAGGGGTATCATTTTCTGCAAAACCAAAAATTCTACCCAGCTTCTGGCAAAACAGCTGCAAGCCAAAAATATTCCTGCCGATGCGCTGCACGGAGATCTTCTCCAAAAAGAACGTGATAAAGTAATGCGGGCTTTTAAAAATGAGAACCTGAAAATCCTGGTCTCAACCGATGTGGCCGCCCGGGGAATTGACGTTGAAAATCTTGCCTATGTAGTACACTACCAGCTACCGGACGAAGCAGAGTACTACACACACCGAAGCGGCCGTACTGCCAGGGCTGGTAAAAAAGGACAGTCCATGATCCTGGTCACTCCTCCAGAACTAAAGCAACTCACTAAAATTGAAAAGGAGCTTAAAATATTCATCCGGGAAATAGAGCGGTAAAAGCAAAACGATCCACCTCTCTGAGGTGGATCGTTTGCATTGTGTGCTAATCAATCTAACTTTATAACTATTGTCTAAAAGATTTTCCGGGAAACGGTACACCGTTTTGACTCCGGATCGCTGAAAGCGCTTACGCCTGCTTTACCAATTGAATGTTGATGGCAAGACGGATGTCTTCCGCTACTACAATGGCTCCTGCTTCAGTAATACCTTCCCAGGTCAGGCCATATTCTTTACGGTTTACTTTACCACTCACTTCAAAACCGGCTTTGTTATTTCCATAAGCATCTGCCGCCGATCCTCCGTATTCCACGTCCAGTTCTACCGGTTTGGTTACGTCTTTCATCGTAAGATTTCCGGTCAGTTTATACTGATCACCCTTTACCTTTTTAAAGCCGGTAGAAGCAAAGGTAATCTTCGGATACTTGGCTACATCAAAGAAGTCCGGTGATTTCAGGTGACCGTCTCTCTGTTCCTGGTTGGTATCCACACTGTCTGCCGCGATTTCAAAATTGATTTTGGCATCGGAAAAATCTTCGTTTTCCGACTCAACTGTTCCTGAAAAAGTCTTGAACGTACCAGTCACTGTAGAGATCACCAGATGCTTTACTTTAAACTGTACCTCAGAGTGGGTAGGATCAATAGACCATTTGGTAAGTGTTTTTGTTGCTGACATAATTGTATAAGTTTTGAATGTTTAAAAGATAATCTCCCTCTTATTTGATAAAACAAAAGTATAAAATAAATGTTTAAACATATAATGTCTTGACATTTATTTTTAACATAATTCAAAATGCTCTAAAAAAGAGGTCTTTACCTAAAACAATGAATTCAGAAGAATAATTTCAGGAGGGGGGATAAAATGATGGAAATGGATCTTTGGATCCAAGATTCAAGATCCCAGATACTAGATAAAAAGCAACACCCCGGAAGAATTCTTCCGGGGTGTTGAAAGCTTACACGCACTCAACCATATTAACTTACCACCTCATTTACTGTTTTTCTCAGATGAAGGGTAGCGGCTACCATGTTTTTAAGCGAAGCTTCGGTTTCGGCCCATTTGCGCGTTTTCAATCCGCAATCCGGGTTTACCCAGAGATTTCTGGAAGGAATTACCTCCAGGGCTTTCTCAAGCAAGTGCGTGATCTCTGCCTCCGAAGGAATGCGTGGTGAATGAATATCGTATACACCCGGTCCGATCTCATTCGGGTAATTGAAATCAGCAAACGCATCCAACAGTTCCATCTGCGAGCGGGAAGTCTCGATCGTGATCACATCGGCATCCATCGCGGCGATATTACCGATAATATCGTTAAACTCGGAATAACACATATGTGTATGGATCTGCGTTTCGTCTGCTACCGAAGAAGAACTGATCCTGAAAGCTCTCACAGCCCAGTCCAGGTAGTGCGCACGCTGCTCTTTTCTCAGCGGAAGTCCTTCACGGATCGCAGGCTCGTCAATCTGGATCACTCTGATACCGGCTTTTTCCAGATCGGATACTTCGTCACGGATGGCCAGGGCAAGCTGCATCGTAGTAGTTTCTCTCGGCTGATCGTCTCTTACAAAAGACCACTGAAGGATCGTCACCGGTCCGGTAAGCATTCCTTTCATCAGCTTCTGCGTTCTGGATTGTGCATAGGTAGACCATTTCACGGTCATCGGGATCTTGCGCTCTATATCGCCGTATATAATAGGTGGTTTTACACAACGGGAACCGTAACTCTGTACCCATCCGTTCTGAGAAAAAACATAACCTTCCAGTTGCTCACCGAAATATTCCACCATATCATTCCGCTCAAATTCGCCGTGTACCAGCACATCGATCCCCAGTTCTTCCTGCCATGCAATCGACTTGTCTATTTCCTCTTTTACTTTTGTTTCGTAATCGGCCAGCGACAATTCTCCTTTTTTAAGTTTGGCTCTTAGTGCACGTACCTCATCGGTCTGAGGGAAAGAACCGATCGTAGTAGTAGGGAATAACGGAAGACGAAGCGCCTCCAGTTGTTTTTTCTGACGATCAGAAAAAATACTATTCCGCTGACTGTCCTTGTCTGTAATGGCCTGCACTCTTTTTTTGACCACTTCCTTATGAATAAGAGGAGACGTTCTTCTGCTTTCAATTGCCTCACGGTTTTCTTTCCATTGGCTGGACACTTCGTCCGACAAGGATTTGGAAGCGATCTTTTTCAGCGTGACGATCTCGTCTATCTTCTGCCGGGCAAATGCCATCCAGTTCTTAATCTCTCTGGTAAGAACCGACTCGTCTTTTTCCAGTTCAAGATCACAAGGACTGTGTAGGAGGGAACAGGAAGGAGCAATCATGACCCGTTCTTCTCCCAGCACCGTTACTGCTTTATGGATAAAGTTAAGCGACTTTGAAAAATCGTTTTTCCAGATATTCCGTCCGTCTACCAGGCCAAGCGAAAGAATAGTCTTGGAAAGAGAGAAAGAAGTCTTCAGGATATCGTCCAGCTGTGAAGGGCATCTTACCAGGTCAATATGCAATGCATCTACCGGCAATACCATGGCCAATCCCAGATTGTCGCCGGTACAGTCAAAATAAGTAGCCACCATGATCTTCAGAAAAGGAAATTCTTTTCTCAGGCCATCATATACATAATGGTACGCTTTTTTCTCTTCGTCTGTCGCGTCCATGACCAGGAAAGGCTCGTCAAGCTGTACCCATTCGGCTCCCTGCTGCTGAAGCAGCTGAAGCAATTCAATATATACCGGCAATAAATTTTTGATCAGTTCGATCCGGTGAAATCCTTTTTCTTTTTCCTTTCCAAGCAAAAGGTACGATACAGGCCCTATCAATACAGGCTTGGTCACGATCCCCAATTGTTTTGCTTCGTAAAATTCATCGATCGCTTTACGTGAGAACAGGCTGAACTGCTGGTTCTTTTTGAACTCCGGTACGATATAGTGATAATTAGTGTAAAACCACTTGGTCATCTCCATCGCAATCACGTCGTTTCCTTCCTTCTGATATCCACGTGCCATGGCAAAATAAAGATCCAGTTCTGTATTGCCGTTTTGCAGGATCATCGAATGATAACGCTCCGGTACAGCATTGACCATCATGGACATATCCAGGACCTGGTCATAAAAAGAAAAATCATTGGAAGGAATAAGATCAACCCCTGCCTTTTGCTGTAACAGCCAGTTTTCCTGGCGAATATTTTTCCCTACCTGAAGGAGATTTTTACGGGTTTCTTTCCCTGACCAAAAGAGTTCTTCGCTCTTTTTCAATTCTCTGCGGCTTCCTATTCTCGGATAACCTAAGTTATTTGTCAGCATTACTTCTATGTTTTTAAGATTAAAAAAGAATTATTATCTTGACAAAATTATATACATAGAATTTTAATCTATAAAATAGCATTAAAATAAGTAAACTAATCTAAAATTATCATTTAAAAAGAAAATAAATCTAAAATTAATCACCAAAAAGGTTTTATAAAGAAAATTTATCTATGCATGAATTAGACAAAATCGACAAAAAAATATTGAAAGTGCTTCAGGAAAATGCGCTCACCACCACCAAAGAGCTGGCCGTTAAACTCAACCTGACTGCCACCCCGGTGTACGAAAGGATCAAAAGAATGGAACGGGAAGGATATATTCAGAAATACGTAGCCATCCTGGACAAAAAGAAAATGAAAAAAGGGCTGGTAGTATTCTGCAATGTGATCCTGAAAGAACATGCCAAAGCCATAGGGGAGAAGTTCGTAAAAGACATCCTGGCGCTCACCGAAGTAACCGAATGCTACAATATATCCGGAGAATACGACTTCATGCTCAAGATCGTAGTAGAGGATATGGAAGAATACCAGAAGTTTATTATGAACAAACTGGCCTCGGTAGAAAACATCGGCAGTACTCACAGTCTTTTTGTCATGGGAGAGATCAAGACTTCTACCGCTATCCCTATTCAATAGAATTTTCTGTACAGGAACTCTAAGGCCCCTCCGGAATGTTTATGAAATTATAGAGACGGATAGTTTATTTTAACTTTCTGTATATTGTTATACTAAATTTTTAACCTATGAAAACGATTATTTTCTTTTTGCTGGCCAGTGTGATAAGTATCGGAAGTAGTATTGCTCAGGCTACCAATCCCTTCACCGCCACGGAGCTCTACTGGTACGGGCTTGATTTTACCAAAGCCAAAATGGTGGGTAATTTTTCCCAATTCAACGATGCAGGCGCCAAAAACGGACACGATATCAAAAATATTTATTTCCGCTCCTGGAACAGAACCATCGTGAGTGAACCAGATAAATATACCCTTGACAAATTTTTCCATGTATCCAAGGTACATTATATCCTTTCTGTGACCGATGCCGTAAACCAGGACATGGATGCCTCCAAACTAATGATCCTGGATACGTATTCGAAAGAACTCAGCAAGGAAGAAATCTTTTTTTGGGAGGTAATGTCGGGAAGAGAACTGGGATTATATAAATCATAGTGAAAGAAAGAAAAAATATACCCATTTAAAGCAGGATTTCCTTCTGT
>CAYTGJ010000100.1:3780-11133 GCA_964437245.1 uncultured Chitinophagaceae bacterium | reverse complement strand
TCAGCAAGGAAGAAATACAGGAATGCGTCAATCAGTATACGCTGGATCAGCAAAGCGGAACAGGGGTCGTATTTATTGTGGAAAAATTTGACAAATACGAGGAAAGAGGAGTCATGAACGTCGTTTATTTCGACATTGCAACCAAACGTGTATTGTTTTCAGAAAGGATGTCCGGAACACCCAAAGGATTTGGTATTAACAATTATTGGATCCGAACAGTGTTTAACGTCATGCGGGACGTAGAAAGCAAGTATAAAGGATGGAAAAAGAATTATTAGAACTCCTCTAAAATCAGGATACCAGATTCCAGAGAACGGCTTCTAACCTGCGATAGAGGTGTCTATGAAAGCTTTATCCGGCATCTTGTATCTGGTATCCTGAAACAACCGGGGTGGTTTGCCAACTCAGTAAGTTCCTACAGGAATTAACTCGATCTTATGATGGATCAATTCCTCAAACATTTTTACCGAATCTTCCATGTCTTCGTCTCCTTCTTCATAATACCACCGGATCACCAGTTCTTTGCCTGTTTTGGAAAGAGCTGTTAACTGTTCCATCAGTTCAAACAAACAGCGGGCACTGCTGGTGTTAAAATATTTCAGCCGCACCGAAAATTCTGTCCGGACGGCGGGTTGATGCAGGTACTCCTGCACCCAGTCTTTCAGACGCTGATAAAAAGGCTTCGGATCTTCCTCACAGGAAACTCCTTTCAGCTCCAGCACTCCGGAAGGAGAAAACAATACTCCGGTAGCTTTTGAATTTTCAGCAGATATTTCTAATAGTTCCATAAACATTTATGAGTCAGTATAAAAATAGCTAAACATATTGGTGTTTTCAAATCTTACAGAACAGACCTGTATTTTTGCTGTGATATTAGTAAAATGTGTCAAAAACCGCCGTGTTTAAAAGGAAAAAAATCAAGAAACTAAAAAATAAGAATTGTTATCTTTACAACTTTAAAATGAAAGAAAAAATGACATCTCCCCCAAAAGTCCCCATCGATAAAGTAGTAAGGCCTATCCAAAAATTCATACAACAGGAAAAATCTGGCGGATTAATATTGGGGATCAGTGTGATTGTCGCTTTATTTTTAGCAAACTCCCCTTGGCATAACGAATACCACCACTTTTTTGAACACAAATTAGGCTTATTGTTTGACGAAAAAACTTATTTGGAATATAGCATTCATCATTGGATAAACGACGGGTTAATGGCTATTTTCTTTTTTGTAGTAGGACTAGAACTCAAAAAAGAAATTGTAGCAGGCGAACTATCCAATCCCCGAAAAGCAATGCTCCCTATAGTTGCTGCCATTGGCGGTATGTTTGTTCCCGCATTAATTTATTTTATACTTAATTCTACAGGAGAAGTAAATAGTGGTTGGGGAATTCCAATGGCAACCGATATAGCTTTTGCTTTGGGTGTATTATATTTACTAGGTAACCGTATTCCATTAGGACTAAAAGTTTTCTTAACTGCGTTAGCTATTGTGGATGATTTGGGTGCAGTGTTAGTAATTGCATTTTTTTATACTTCAGACATCTCTATTATGAACCTGGCAATAGGCTTGATTTTCCTTTTGATAATGTATCTTGGCAATAAAATGGGAGTAAGAAGTGTACTTTTTTATGCTTTGCTGGGAATAGGAGGTGTTTGGATATCTTTTTTACTATCAGGAGTCCATGCAACAATTGCCTCTGTTTTAGCAGCTTTTACCATCCCTGCTGATGTGAGGATAAAAGAAAAAAAATTTATAGAAAGAATTAAAAAACACTTGGCTCTGTTTTCCAATGCGGATCCCAACAATAACATTCCGACATTAACCAGTGAACAATTACATATTTTAGAAAAAGTATCCAAAGACACAGAGCAGGCAATTCCACCATTACAGAGGTTAGAACATGCTATGCACCCTTTTGTAACTTTTATAATCATTCCGATTTTTGCTTTGGCCAATGCCGGGGTATCCGTTTTAGATATTGATCTAAAGCAGCTATTTAATACCAATGTCGCTATTGGAGTCGCCTTAGGATTATTAATTGGTAAAGTTGTTGGGGTGGTTGGGTTTACTTGGATGAGCACAAAACTTAAAATAGCTCCCTTACCGGAGGGAATGAATATAAAAAATCTTTTAGGGTTGGGTTTATTAGCATCTATAGGATTTACCATGTCTTTGTTTTTAACCGAACTAGCCTTTTCACACGAAGAATACAAAGTACAGGCAAAAGTCGGAATTTTCGTTGCGTCTATTATTGGTGGTATTTTAGGATATATTGTTTTGAGCAACCAAAAACCAAATATGAACAAATAAAATGAAAAGTTTATTAAAGAATTCATTATTCAACAAAATAGTATATGGGCTATATATTTTAGCCCTGTTTGTTTTAATAATGGACTATGGTTTCAGATTGCCCATTTGGGCAGAACAGACTATATTATTTTTTTACATCGCATTACTATTAATTAATATCTTAATCACAATAAGAGAATATCTTTTTCTAAAGAAAAAGATCGTATTCAATGTATTTCTTTTCGACCTGTTAAGTCTGCTTTTTATACTTTATTGCATCTATAAACAGTTGGATATAGGCTTAGCAAAAATATCGGATTGGGTAAGGTTTGCTATTATTCTTAAACTTATTCGTGAGTTTGCCACACCAAACATATATTACAAACGTTCATTCTTAAATCCTGCACAATTATTCATAATCAGTTTTTTAGGTTTAATCTTTGTCGGAGCTTTATTATTGATGTTGCCTAATGCTACTTATAACGGTATTTTTTTCATAGATGCGTTATTTACTTCCACAAGTGCAGTTTGCGTAACAGGTTTAATCATAGTAGACACAAGTAGTTATTTCACTCCTTTTGGTCAGAGTTTAATAATGCTTTTGATACAGGCAGGAGGTTTAGGAATATTAACTTTTGCCAGTTATTTCAGTTATTTTTTTAAAGGTGGCGCAACTTATGAAAACCAGATTGCTTTAAGTGATATTTCAAGTTCTAACAAAATTGGAGAAGTT
Organism: uncultured Chitinophagaceae bacterium; assembly: GCA_964437245.1. GTDB lineage: Bacteria > Bacteroidota > Bacteroidia > Cytophagales > Cytophagaceae > JANYCO01. Next base: position 8,110 of record CAYTGJ010000100.1, on the reverse strand, counting down.
TTTATCACTTTGAAAAGAATTTTAGGGATTACCTTTTTTATCGAATTTTTAGGTGCTTTTTTCATATACATCAATGTAGATAAGGAGTTGATTCCATCTTATTTTGATAGAATATTCTTTTCTGCATTTCATTCTATCTCTGCGTTTTGCAACGCAGGATTTTCAACTCTCCCCAACGGAATGATGCAAAACGGATTTGTAACCAACTATCCGTTACAGCTGATCATCATTGTGATTTTTGTATTTGGTGGTTTAGGATTCCCTATTGTGATCAATATACTCCGATATCTAAAACATTTTATCAAAAGATATATACTTTGGTTTGTGTCAGGCAAAGGCAACTACAAACCTTGGATTTTGACTTTGAGTAGCAAAATCAACCTAATAACTACTTTTTTATTAATTATTTCAGGTACAATTATTATTTATGCTAAAGAATATTACAACACTTTAGAGTCACACGAGGGATTGGGAAAATTTGTTACAGCATTATTTACCGCAACCACTCCAAGAACAGCAGGTTTTAACTCTATTGATTTTAGCCAGCTACAGTTTTCATCTATTATTGTTATCATTCTTTTGATGTGGATTGGGGCATCACCGGCATCTACGGGAGGTGGTATTAAGACAAGTACTTTTGCTATTGCTACGCTAAATTTTTTAAGCCTCGCCAAAGGCAAAGATAAAATTGAAATATGGAGAAGAGAAATTGCAGATATTTCGGTCAGAAGAGCTTTTGCAACAATGGCACTTTCATTAGTAGTGATCGGCTTCGGTATATTTTTAATAGCACATTTCGATGCCCATATCAAGTTGTTGGATATTGCCTTTGAGTGTTTTTCAGCTTATAGTACCGTTGGGTTAAGTTTAGGAATTACAGGCGATTTGAGTGATCCAAGCAAAATCGTACTTATTGCTATTATGTTTATAGGGAGAGTAACAATGCTTTCTATTCTGATAGCATTATTCAGGAAAGTAAAAGCATTAAATTATCGTTATCCGACCGACGAAATCATGATTAACTAAAAACAGAAACTTAAAAATGAAATTTATAATAGTAGGATTAGGGAACTTTGGAGCTTCACTTGCTGAAAAACTAACACAGCAAGGAAACGAAGTAATAGGAATTGACTCCAGAATGGAAAAAGTGAATGCTCTAAAAGAAAAGATATCTCATACCATCTGTATGAATGCAACAGACGAAGAAACCGTTGCGGATTTGCCACTAAAAAATACTGATATTGTAATGGTTTGTATCGGAGAAGATCAAGGAACCAATGTAATGGTTACGGCTCTTTTCAAAAACTTAGGGGTAAATAGATTGATCAGCAGGTCAATCAACACACTACACGAAAAAATTCTAAGAGCAATCGGAGTAGATGAAATTGTAAGACCAGAAGAAGAAACAGCAGAACGTTGGGCAAAAAAACTGTGTTTAAGTGGTATTGTTGATTCATTCGAATTAAACAAAAATTACAGTATTGTAGAGGTTAAAACTCCTGGGTATTGTATAGGAAAATCGGTTGAAGAAATCGGATTTAGAAAGAATTACAATATACTGATTCTCACAATTCTAAAACAAACGGTACAAAACTCTTTTCTCGGGAAAAGTAAAACTGTAACTACTGTGCAAGGTATTCCTGAACCCGGAACCATACTTGAAAAAGATGATATTCTAGTAATATACGGAGCTAATAAAGAACTAAATAAGTTTGTTAAACATAAAACTGAAGACGAATAAACACAACCCATTTTTATTTCTTTTTTGTAATTTAGCAAATAGAAAATAACTTATGTTATGCTGCTGTAATTCAAAAAAGAAATATCTTGCTTATACTTCAGTTGCACCTGTTGCACAACCCCGAACCATCTACAACTTCAAAAACCCAATGAATATACAAGAAAAAGAAGTATTGCTTTCAACTCCTGCCGGAAAAATGCGCACCGTATTACTGCTTCCGCAGGAGGAGGGGAGCTATCCCTGCCTGATCCTTTACTCAGAAATTTTTCAGCTTACCGGACCAATCATGCGTTCTGCTGCAATGATGGCAGGACATGGCTACATCGTAGCCATGCCGGAAGTATACTATCAGCACCTGGCTCCCGGCACCGTACTGTCGTACGACGACTCGGGCAAGGATACCGGAAATCAGCTTAAAGCAGAAACTCCGGTTTCAAATTATGACCAGGGAGTCGCTGCCATTATTGACTATATGCGCCAGCAGGAATATTGCTCCGGCCAATTCGGAAGCATAGGGTTCTGCCTGGGCGGGCATCTTGCTTTCAGAGCAGCGCTTCATCCTGAAATAAAAGCTTCGGCTTGTTTTTATGCCACCGACATTCACTCCGGAACCCTTGGTAAAAAAGGGGAGTGCGATACATTCGAACGCATCGGAGAGATCAAAGGAGAAATGATGATGTTGTGGGGGCGGCAGGATCCTCATGTACCGGCAGAAGGGAGAGCCAAAATATACCAGGAACTGACCCGGCAGAATACCCGGTTTACCTGGCATGAATTCAATGCGGCACATGCTTTTATGCGTGACGAAGGAGACCGGTACAATCCCTCGCTGGCCAGAGATTGCTACGGACTGGCGGTAGAATTGTTTAACAGAACGCTGAAATCATAAGAATATTTCATATTAAACGGCTAAAATCAACAAGCGTATCTACAAAAATAAATAATTACGGTTGTATTAATTTTCACGCTTTTATCCGGTAACTTATTTTACCAAAAGTGTGGAATCTTCCGGAAAAAAAACTAACTTTGATATAGCAAGTTTGTATGGTTGCCAATAAGGCCGTTATATGCTCATGGATTATACAAAAAATCGTTTATCTGCACTTTCATAAGTCACATAACATTTTTTCCACTAAAAAATTGTGAGTGCGCCGGCAATTAAAATACAAGCTTGCTTTTTTTCCTTTACACAATTCCTTTTTTTTATTACAATTACCCAGAAACTAAATCATTGTCCGGAGCGTTTTTATCATAATGAACAAAAATAAGTACATAGTTTGGGTCCTGATCACAGCTCTTCCTTTAATAGGAAACAGTTGTTATAAAAAAGAGCTGGATGAGCTGAAAAAAGTAAGCTTTAAAACGAACAGGGTCTTTGCTTTCCCGCTTTTCGAAACAACGCTTACCCTTGAGGATTCACTTCCTGTTCAGCTACCAGGCTTTCTGCTTTCTGACACCGTTAAGGCTACGATAGCACTAGGCTCTTATCTTGGCGATTATTCCAATGATATGGTGGATTTTGCAGAGTTCAAGATTGTACTGAGGGGTAATTTTCCGGCCAATGGAAAGCTTCAGCTTTACTTTGCCGACCAATACGGCAATATTACAGACTCTCTCTTTTCGTATAATTCTCTTATCATCAACGCTTCCTACGACGAAACCTATACGCTTTCAACCGTTACAGCCTATATGGACCGTGAAAAATACAGAAGGATCGAACACGCTTCCCAAATATATCTTCTGTACCGGCTGGAAACAGCTCCTCTGAATGCCTTCCGTTCCAGTCAATTGCATATTAATACTGCGATCAAGTTCGGGGCTACGTTCTAATGAACCGCTCTTTTTCTGAAAATCAACACCATTCCTGCGCTCAATACCTTTAATTGATCACCTTCAGGTATTTTTTAAGTTTCTGGCTGGGAGCAATTCTTCTGCTGAAATGCAAACGGATATTAGCCGTATTCAACTGAGGACTTTCGGCATATACATGAGAAGCCAATTGCACATTATTCGTCACATATAAGAGGTTAACGGCCCATAAATATGAATTATAGCCGGCCGAAACACGAAACAGGGAATTGGTACAAAGGCCGGTAGTATTACTTCTGCCATTGTCTCTCTTGATCACAGTATTTCCAAGATCCAAGCCAAGCGTAGCGGACCCTGTGATAAAAAAGTGTTTTTTGATGACCAATGTATAAGCATATCCCAGACTCGGACCCGCTTCCACAAAATTGATCTGACGATAGTTCCGGTTCGCGATCCGGGGATCCAGCGAAGTAGGGAAGAGCGTACTGTCGCTGAATACATTGCCGAAATATAGCTCAAACCCAAGCAAAAAAGTACCGGCAGATTTCTTCTGCCATTCATTCTGCAGGAAAGAAGCTCTGTACGAAAATCGCCTGCTGTTAAAAACATACTGTGCCGATGCGCCCAGCATATTTACGCTCAGGTCAGGCCGTACATAATAGTTATTGCCGTCGGGAGCTGCATACCCTTTAGGCGACAGGTAATATCCTTTGTAAAACTGTCCGAATACATCCATCACTACCTTCCTGCCATAGCGGTGAAACTGCAGGTCAAGGTAAC
>CAYTGJ010000100.1:3289-3770 GCA_964437245.1 uncultured Chitinophagaceae bacterium | reverse complement strand
CAAGGTAACGGGTGTCACCGCGTCCCACATCCGGATTTAGAAATTTAAAACCATAAGCTAGGTTGAGCGTGAATGATTTATAAGTAGCTCCGATTCCCATGTTGTTGGTCGTATTGGGACGATAGCGGAGATTGTAATGACCGTCTATATTTCTAAATAAAAAAGTAGTAGACTTATTGGAAAAATAAAAACGTGCCGTGATCTTACTTTTGTATGAATAATAATACGTGGTATCGTGCTGAGCCTTCAGAAATAAAGGGGAGAATAACAATAAAGCAACGAATCTTAATTTCATAACCACCGATCTAGCTAAAACAAGGTTAACGATGAAAAACGGATATCACATACCCGAAAATCATTCTTTTTAGTATCAAACCTCCGGCATCCTGACAAGAGCATCAATCATGAAAATCACGAAAGATTTCCTGTCAAAAAGAAACGTTACAAAAACGGAAAACGATCCGGTTGAAATTCTGGAAAA
>CAYTGJ010000100.1:0-3279 GCA_964437245.1 uncultured Chitinophagaceae bacterium | reverse complement strand
TTTTTTAAGTTGGCTCAAGCTAGTTCGCTTTCCCTGAAAAGATCTTATACGATCTCATAAAAAAATTATATGATTTCCATTCCCTTGTAGCTCTTGGGTATAAAAATAAATAAATACTTCTGTTTAAAATTCACATGATAGTATACTGCACCCACCCGCAGTACTATTCTTTCCAGAACTCATCATTCCAGTCGTCGATAAACAAATCGTGATGATATTCTTCTATCTGCTCCAGCTGTGCTGCCGGCATTTCCTGCTCAATATCCTTAAACAATTCCCTTTCCTCAAAACGAATATGTTTTTCCAGTTCTTCTTCGATCAGATTCAACGATTTATAGAGCTCGCTGTCGTTCTCAAAAAGTCGTTTTAGTCTTCTATGCTCAGCTACCGCCTTTTTCACTTTACTGTTGCCGGCAGCCAGAACAGGGAAGAGGTATTTTTCTTCGATCTCAAAATGTGTTACCAGATAGTTTTTCCAAAACCAGTCTGCATACTTCTTAATGCGTTCGGGAGGGATGTTTCGTTGAAACCCTTCCCGTATTCTCCGGCAAAAAAGCATTCCTTCATAATGCTCATTGCTCAATGGTTTCAAGGCCAGGTGGTATTTGGTAAGACTATTTTCCATGATATGCTCTTAATACATCCTGTATTCTACAAATGCTGACGCAGATACTCCACCAACCGGGAAGAGCGATAGCCAAAGTCAGCTCCATAACTGTTGATGACCAATCCCTTCAGACCATGACTGGTAGAAGAAATCGCAAACAGAATACTTTCATCCGAAGGATCTGTCATTCCTTCAAAGCGATGGATCTCATCAATGACAAAATCATCGGGAGAAAGCTCCAAAGATTTGTTGTTACAGACCAGGCAGTCTTTTTCCTTCATCAACAGAAAATCTTCGACATATCCTCTTTTAATGAGATCATTGACCGCTTCACTGAGCGTATCATAATTGTACTGATTGTTATTGTTCATCTTCTTTATCGTTTAAAAATCTGATATACCTCTTGGTTTTTCAATCCTGAGGTTTCTACTCTACTATAAAGGTTCCCTTCATCAGGGCTGCATGCCCCGGAAAAGAACAAAGAAAATCATATACCCCTTTTCCCGGGGCCGTAAACTCAATCGTATCGGTCTCTCCTCCGCCAATTGTTTTGGTATGAGCAATGACATCATTTTTCATACTTACCGGAATATAATCATTATCTTTTGCATTGAGAGCTTCTATTGCAAATTTTTCAAGCGGAGTTCCTGCGGCCAGCAACACAAAATTATGTCCCATGGTCTCTTTAGGTGCTTCACCGGTATGTTTCAGTATAAGCTTCACGATTTGCCCTTCCTTTACCTTAATTTTGGCAAGACTGAATTTCATATCGTCACCACCGCTGAGTGTGATAAGAGCTTCTCTACTGGTCTCCTCTATGATCGAAGTAGCACTTTCATCGGAAACAGGAGTAATTACTTCCTTCAGATCAGGTTCTTTTGTTTCCGTGGTCTGGCAGGCAGAAAGAAGTAAGGTAACAGCAGTCAGCAATACAAGTGATTTTTTCATATTAGTAAAGGAATTTTAAATGATGGTTAAACTATAAACTATTATGTTGCATTTCCAGACTAACGGAGTTAGGAAACAGGATATTGTTTTCAAGATGGATATGCAAGTGAAGATCTTCTTCAAATTCTTTCAATAATGAAAGTGTTACGCTATACGTATTACAGGCATCGGCAGGAGGGGTATACTGGTTAGTAAGTTCTGAAATTTTCCTGAAACGTTCTCCCTCTGTATCGTGCTCGTGTTTCATCATACGGATCGGATTTTGTACCGTACCAAAAGATGCGGAGATCGCTGTACCAGACTTTGGGGTCTGTACGATCTTACGGATATAGGGAAAAAGAATCAGTTCTTCTTTCTTCATATGTGCGGTAAGCTCACCTGCTGATTCGCCGAACAGTTTTTCTACTTCCACCAGCTCCGGATGACGGTCTCCGTGTACCTTCACGATTTTGCTCAGAAAAGGTTGGATTTCCTGAATTCGCTGTTCTACATAACGATGGTGTTTTTTTTCAATATAATCTGCCAGCAGATCCAAAGGCCATGACTGGTAATCAATCCGTTCATCCCCCCCGGAAACGGAAGTGTTTTGTAACTGTTCCAGCAGGAATGCGAGAGAGATGTTTTTCTGTTCGCAGGCTTCTTTGATTGTTCTGTTTCCATTGCAGCAAAAATCAATTCCGGCTTTTCTGAAAACACCTGCGTAGCGGTAATTTTCCGCGACCAGTTCTCCAATAATACGTTGTTCTGTAACGCTCATATGCTTTTATTTAAATTTTCTCCGCCACAATTGCGACAGCATTGATATGTTCCTGATGTTTTCTGAAGGTTCTCCTCATTTGTAGAATTCGTTTTCCTGCTTTGAGATGAGTAAGGATATTAAACACTATTTTCAGAACACCGAAAATACCTTCATCGTCGATCATGCGCGTCGGTTCCAGCAAACGCATCGGATTTGTTTCTGTTTTTATGATCTTAAACCCTTCGTTTTCCAGCAGGATCTTCCATTCCTCTGCAGTAAGCGGACGGGCATTTACCCTGATCGACAAGGCCAGGTCTTTCTGTATCGTTGCTTTAAGCTCTTCGTTTAATCCATCGGGAAAAAGCCCTAACTCATGGATCGCATACAAGCCTCCTTTTTTCAGGATACGATGGGCTTCTCTTACAATTTCTGTTTTACGGTGATCGGCTTGCATAGTCAGCATTGCTTCTCCCCATACTTTATCTTTACTTCCGGCAGTCAGGCTGGTCATACTTGCATTCCCCCTGATGAAATGAATATTGTTTCCCTTTATTCTTTGTTGCAAGAGCCTCACCGCATACGCATCGGCCTCTACTCCAACATAGGAGCGGGGATTATTGGCCAGTGCAAGTGAAGCCGTAAAACCCAATCCGGGAGCAAACTCTACCACGTCATCTTCTACCGAAATATCCAATGTTTCGATCAGTTTTCGGGTTAGCTCTTTTCCTCCCGGACGCAATACTTTTTTCCCCATACGGGCCAGGATCCAATGGCCTTGTGCCTTACTGAAATCAGAGGTATTCAGTGCACTATCTTCTCCCTTCAGTACTACTGTTGTATTTCTCATATAGCCGTTGTTTTAAATAATGAAATCCCGAAAATACTCAGCAAAATAACTTTGACCGTTTCCGCACCCACATAATAGAAATGCAGCCCCGAAGAAGGAACGTTGGCTCCCTGTATATGCAGTTCGGCCCGTGTATCC
>CAYTGJ010000099.1:2750-16759 GCA_964437245.1 uncultured Chitinophagaceae bacterium | reverse complement strand
TACGTTTATTGTCGGAAACGAACAGGGGAGGGATTACCTGATCAATAACTCTTCGATCCAATACCTGGCTCAGTATCATTTCAACATAAAGCTCTTCCCCGGAGTTTTATGGAGCTTTTTACTGTTGGGCACTATAGTGCTGTTTACTTCTCTGCGCCGGTTATTCTATAAGAGGAGTCCGGAGATTCTGTTCCTGATTGCCTTTCTGGGATATGTTTTCTGGGAAGTTTGTCTGCCTGCTCCCAGGTATAACTATACCTATATTCAATGGTTGTTCCCTTTTCTGATATGGATCCCTGCCCGGCATCAGCTTCCTTTGAAGATGGAAGGTGCCGGATTATTTCTGCTGGGGTTGTTGCTGAACATGGGGCTTTTTTTCTTCCTGCCCCGTACCTATACGTTGGGAGAAGGAATAATGTATATGGTTCTCTGGTGGGGACTTTGGTCCGTACATAAAAAAACGGGAACGACTTTAGTCCCGGAAAATAAATGAGGGCATCTTATCTGTCCCGCAGGTATTCATCGCTCAGGTAGTTTGATTTTATAAACACTGATTGAATATTCTCTTTGGTGACAGCGATCGGTTCCAGTTTTATAAAAGGAACATTTTTATAGGCATTATAAGCAGTAGAATAATCATTCCGGGGTTTCTTCTGGCTGGCCAGCATGCAGGCAAGATCCGCTGCTTGTATGGCCAGGCTGTCGATGGGTTTGTATACGGTCATCCCCTGCAGATCGTCGAGAATATTGTGATAAGCGGAGAGTGTGGCATCCTGACCTGTGACAGGAATTGCTTCAGCTTCGCGATAAATGGACAGCGCTTCGATGATTCCCTGTGCGAGTCCATCGTTGGCGGCGATTACGCCATCAAGACGTCCTTTGTAGGAAGACAGAAAATCATTGGCTTCCATATAGGCTTCCATGGAGGTCCATTCAGAAAGGTATTTGTTGTAGACGATCTTTACGGAACCTTTATCAACGAAGGGTTTCAGGATATTCATCTGGCCTTTTTTGAACAACAGGGAGTTGATGTCGTATTCCGGTCCGTTCATGATCATGATCGAACCAGAATAATTGATTTTTTTCAGAATGTATTCTGCCTGTAATTCTCCTACTTTTTCTCCGTCGAAAGAAATATAGTAATCGAGGTTACAGTTCAGGATGAGCCGGTCGTAGGCGATGACCGGTATCTTCCTGCCGTTGGCTACAGATACGATACTTCCGGCACTGATCGAATTGGCGGGAACGATCACCAGTACATCTGCTCCGGCATTGATCAGCTCAAGGGCTTGTGCATATTGTACCGACGTATCGCTGTCGCAGATGCGAACGGCCACTTCGTATCCTGCGGCTCGTACCTTTTGAACGAAGATAGAACTATCGTGCTTCCACCGGCTGGAATTGAAATCGTCCATCAGAAATCCGATCAGTTTTTTATGCTGGGAATGTCCGTACAGACTTCCTAAAAACAAGATAAAAAACAGGAGGATACTTAACCGTTTCATAATTGATTGTAAGTTTTGTGTAATATTTAACGGTGTAATTTAAGTAAAAATATTTAAAATCAATGCATTGTTATGCTGGTGTTAGGGGTGAATTTTAAATTTAGATACAAGATGCCTGATGCAGAATTCCGGATAGGACATAAGATTAAGCGCATCTTTCCATAATTTCCATCGGGGTTCTCTTCAACAGGCTTGTTCCGTCCACTTAAGGAATTACCTTGTCTCGTCCTAAAATAACTTTACTGTTTAATATAAAGTTGACGTCCATGGTCCCCTGACAAGCCTCTGCTGATTTCTGGGGAACAGTCCTTGCATAAGTGCCGCTATTGGAGGAAGAAGGTGTTTTTAGTATATTAAAGTGGTATTTTGAAATTAGTATGCAACAAAACAACTACTATTGGTAAGTGAGCGGTACGATCAGATTCTTTTTGTTAATTTTTTTACTCCTATCCTGTAAAGTATACGGACAGCATAGCCGGAGACATTTTTTAGGAGGATACACTATCAAGAATTACACTGCTAAAGACTACAATATGCATCCCCGGAACCTATACATCACCCAGGACGAGAGAGGGATCCTGTATTTTGGAAATGTATACGGTATTATGGAATACGATGGGAATTACTGGCTGCCCATTCATCTTACCAATGGTACGAGCGGCTTCTCTCTGAATATAAATTCTGAAGGACGTATGCATATCGGGTCTACGAATGAACTGGGCTATCTTGGCTACGATTCTTCAGGTACTTCCGTATACAGATCACTCTGCGACAAAATTCCGGAAGCAGAAAAAACGATCGAGAACATCTGGGAAACCTGTTCTTCCCGGGAGGCCGTTGTCTTTTTTTCCGCTTCAAAAATACTGATTTGGAAAAACCAGCGCTTTCAGTTTATATATCCGGAAGATTCTTCCGGTTATTTTCAGTACGCAAAAAAAATAGGCGAAACCATCTACGTACAGGAATCTGGAAAAGGGTTGCGGAAGCTGGAAGGTGATCAGTTGCGGCCGGTTGCGGGAGGATATATGTTGAATAACATTCCTGTCGTGACACTTTTACCGTATCTTAAAGATCAGTTGCTGGTGGTCACACCAAACAATATTTTTCGTTTCGGAGAAAATGGATTGAGTCCCTTTCTCGCTCCACGCTCAGAATTATTCGCCTCCACGCTCAGTCATGCACTGATACTGCCGGACGGGAACTTGTTGATCGCAACGGAGGATAACGGATTTTACATCGTCGATTCAACAGGAGAAGTGTTAAAAAATATCAATGTAAAAAATGGTCTCCAAAGCAATCATATCAATTATGCTTTTCTTGACCGGGAAGAAAACCTATGGCTTGCGTTGGACAATGGTATTGCCCATGTAGAGATCAACAGTCCTTTCACTTTTCTTGACTATGCTTACGGAGTGCCGGGAATGGGATTTGGTGCCGCAGTATTTGAGAATAAACTTTACCTGGCAACATCCCGGGGATTGTTTTATACAGATTGGGACCAGCGTTTCGTGAAAAACAGTTTTAAACCAGTAAAAGGAATTTCAGGGCAGGTCTGGAGTATTTCTGTAGTAGATCATACCCTGATGTGCTGCCAGGGAAATCGTTTATTCCAGGTCAAAAATGATCAGGTAGTAGCAATCCCCGGAGGGAATACAGCTTATGACAATTGGAATTTTTCTCTCTTGAAAAGCCGGCCCGGATATGCCATCAAAGGAACTCATGCAGGGTTTGAAATATACACTCTGCAAAATGGTACCTGGAAATACCTTCGAAGACTGAAAGGGTTTGAAGAATCGTGCCGGATCTTTTCGGAAGATAAGGAGGGAATTATCTGGATGTGCCATGGGAATAAAGGTGTTTATAAAATTATCCTTTCAGAGGATCTGGAGCATATTATATCCGCAGAAAATTATAATCACCGGGGAGGTTTTCCTCCTGATTTTTTTATTGACGTATCCATCGTGAACAACAGAGTGGTATTTGCTTCCCAGAAGGGAGTATACTGTATTGCTCCCACAGGAAAACAATTTGAAAAAGATACTGTCCTGGAAAATTTATTCGGGAAAGATTTGTACATCGACAAAATCATTCAGGACAATGAAGGAAACATCTGGTTGTTTTCCGAAAACGATCTGACCTTATACAGAAAGAACAAGACTGGTTTGTTTCGTGCGGAAGATGAAATTCTCCACCGGTTGAGCGGAAGCCTGGTGGGGAGTTATGAATTTGTCCTACCGCTTACTACCACCTTATCCGTGATCGGATCGCAGGATGGGTTTGTCTTGTTTGATCGTAATTATCAAAACCGGCGCCATAAAATTTTTTCTGCACTCGTCCGTAAAATAGAAGCCAATTTCAGAAACGACAGCATTTTGTTTGGAGGAAGTTTCACGCAGTCCGGCGACCTGGTCAGTACGCAACAAAACAGTATAAAAGAATGGGAGTATACGCTGAACTCCCTTCGCATCAGTTTTTCAGCTCCTTTCTACGAAGGGACAGAAAAAATACAGTACCAGTATGCACTTTCCCGAAAGGGTTCGGATGAAAAATACTGGTCCGGTTGGACGAATACTACACAGGTAGTGCTGTCCAATTTATCGGAAGGAGAATATGTGTTTTCCCTTCGGGCAAAAAATATTTACGGAACCCTTAGTACTGAAACTTCCTATGCTTTCAGGATTCTCCCTCCCTGGTACCGGTCGATCCTGGCCTATACGCTATACAGCATCATTTGTATGATTGCGGTTATCTTGTTGGCAAAATATGTGCTTACCCGGTTCAGAAAACAAAGGGAACTCCTTGAAGAACAAAAGCACAAGGAATTGGATTTAATGGAACAGGAACACCTGACCGAGATTCTGAGAAAAGAAAAAGAACTCATTGCCATCCGGAACCAACAGCTGGAGGAAAAAATGGTATTGAAAAACAATGAGCTCGCTTCACTGGCTACTCTGTTGAATCAAAAAACAGAATTGCTTGTACACTTAAAAGAAAAATTCAAAGAGATAGAGAAAGACGAAGAAAAGCCGGATTCCAAAGTATTTAAAGATGTCATAAAAAACATTGATCAGCACTTTGACCTGGAAGACAACTGGTCTAATTTTCAGATCCATTTTGACAAAGTTCATCATAATTTTTTACAGCGCCTCAAAGAAAAACATCCAAAACTGGATCAAAGTTGGTTATTGCTCTGTGCGTATATACGGATGAATAAATCCAACAAGGAAATAGCATTTCACATGAATATATCCGTAGCCGCCGTTGAAAAAAGACGTTACCGATTAAAAGATAAATTGAACCTGGACAACGACAGCAAGTTGGTAGATTATATTCTCCATTTTTAAGAAGGGGGAGAGAGACTTTTCAAGAAGTGTATTTTTTACAAAAAGATGATCCGGAGATTGGAGTAATAGAATTGACAGGAGATGTATTCAAGTTTTTATCGGGCTTTTTTGCCTTTAAAGGCCTTTTTTGAATTATGTCCTTATTATGTCCATGTCCTCCCTCCCTATATGTCCTTCTTTTGTCTGGGTACAAAAATAGCACTTCCCTAGGGCACTCTATATATTTGATAAGTGCTTTTAATTATTTAATAAATTCTATTTGCCGAAAATTTTTCGATCCTGATTAAAAGCCTGAATTTTTTATAAACACATTAAACCAAGAACGAAATGAAAAAAAAACTATGTTTTTTGCTGCTGCTTATCGTGATGATCAGCACGCAGCATTATCTTCAGGGACAAAACATTCCTCCGAACAGTCCGGCAGGGATCAATGGTCAGCTCAAGGTGATCGGGACAAAGTTGTGTAATCAGTACAACAACCCTATACAATTAAGAGGAATGAGTACGCATGGGATACAGTGGTTTTACAACAACTGTTATTCCAATACAAAAACGGCCGCGTTCGACGCACTCAAAAACTGGGGGGCAGATATATTACGGATCTCTATGTATGTGCAGGAAGGCGGATACGAAACAGACCCGGTGGGATATACGAATAAAGTAAAAGCACTCATTGACATTGCTACCGCAAGAGGAATGTATGCCTTGGTGGATTTTCACCAGTTGACTCCCGGAGATCCAAACTATAATACGGCAAGGGCAAAAACATTTTTTACTGATATCGCCAATACCTATAAAAATTACCCGAATATCATCTACGATATCTGCAACGAGCCTAACGGCAGCAGTGTTACATGGGCTGTTATCAAAAACTACGCCGATCAGGTAATTCCCACTATCAGGGCCATTGACCACGATGCAGTAATTACAGTTGGAACAGACGGATGGGCAACGTTCGGGTATTCCAGGACAGGAAATTCGAATACCTACAGAGATGTTGTAAACAACAAGCTGAACTATTCCAACGTGATGTACTCCTTCCATTTTTATGCAGACAGTCACAGAGATGCTTATCTGGCAGTATTGGATGCCGCTTCAAATGAACTGCCGGTATTTGTAACCGAATTTGGATTTCAGAATGCCGCAGGAGAAGGAACGAACAACAGAGCAATGACGGAGAAATACATCACGCTGATGCGTAACAAAAAGATCAGCTGGTGTAACTGGAATTTCTCTGATGATCACAGAAGTGGTGCGGTGTGGAAACAGGGAACATGTTCCTCCAACAACTGGAGCGATGCCAATCTGAAAGAGGCCGGTCTTTGGGCGAAAGAATTTATCAGTACGCCTGCCGATGATTTTCCTACAGGAAATGTACCTCCTTCTGTATCGCTTACTGCACCGGCAAACAATGCGACTTTCACAGCTCCTGCGAGCATTACCCTCTTGGCAAATGCTTCCGACGCTGACGGCTCCGTTACCGGAGTTTCTTTTTACAACGGCAGCACGCTGCTGGGGACCGATAATTCAGCTCCCTATAGCTTTACATGGAATAATGTAGCAACAGGTACTTATACCATTACCGCAAGAGCAACCGACAACGGCGGGGCTACCACTGTTTCCGGTGCTGTCACAGTCATTGTCAATGCTCCTGTAGCCAGAGGACCTTATGGCGGGACCCGATGGAATATTCCAGGTACCATTGAAGCTGAAAACTATGATACCGGCGGACCAGGTGTTGCGTTTAACGACCTTACTCCGGCCAATCAGGGAGGCGCTTACCGCAACGATGCCGTGGACATTGAATCGACGAATGATGGAGGATACAACGTAGGATGGATCGAAACCAATGAATGGCTGGAATACTCGGTGAATGTAACTAGTGCGGGAAATTATTCCATCACGGCCAGGATTGCTGCCATTGCAGCGGGCAAAACATTCCGGCTGGAGCTGGACGGCAATAGCATTGCAAATTTTTCGCTTCCTACTACCGGGGGATGGCAAACATGGCAAACGGTCGTGGTGAACAATGTGAATCTGACTGCCGGACAGAAGATCTTACGTGTATTTGCTACCAGCACTGACTTTAACCTCGACAGGCTGGTATTCGGAACCGGGACCACCAATCAACCGCCGAGCGTGAGCCTTACTGCTCCAGCCAACAATGCGACGTTCACGGCTCCGGCAAGTATTACCCTATCGGCCAGCGCTTCTGACGCTGACGGCTCCGTCACTGGGGTTTCCTTCTATAATGGCAGTACTTTGCTGGGGACAGATAACTCTTCCCCGTATAGTTTCACCTGGAATAATGTAGCAGCAGGAACGTATACCATTACTGCAAGAGCGACCGATAATAACGGAGCGGTGACCACCTCTGCTGCACGCAGCATTATCGTAAATACAGCGAACAACAATACCTGCAACCTTCCTCAGTACGTTGAAAACGGTGGGTACATAGCCGGAAGCAAAGTGAGAAATGCCGGCAACAGTTATGAATGTAAACCCTATCCTTTCACAGGCTGGTGCAATGGTGCCTCATGGGCCTATGCACCTGGTACCGGTTCGTACTGGAACGATGCCTGGGTTCTCCTCGGTCCTTGTTCAGCAAGAATCGGTCATGAGAGTAGTGCTGCAAGCGTAAACAGTGCCTTGCTGAGCAATGCTCCTAATCCGTTCTTTACATCCACCACCCTGGAAGTAGCCGTAGAACAAGCAGGTGAAGTGTCTGTCATCGTATACAATAAAACAGGTCAGCAGGTGCAAACCATTACAGAAGGGTACTTAAGCACCGGTACTCACCAGTTTGTATGGGATGCCTCCGCTCAGCCGGCGGACTTGTACATTGTCAAGTTCAATACACCTAACGGTGTCATCACCAGAAAAATAATAAAGGCGGAATAGCGTCAGAATTTTTCAGATCAGTATAAAGGTCTTGTCTGTGTATTGCAGGCAAGACCTTTATATTTTCAGGTTATGTTTGTTGTTTGCACTGGAGTGGATGACGAGTATTATTGATAGTAGCTTACAAACGATTAACCATTTTGGCTCTAGTCTATGATTTGGCACTTACACCATAGTCCCCTCCGCTTACACACGAACAGCCGCACAAGGGGGAAATGCGTCGGTTGTGTTGTCCTATCATAATTTTACCGTTTAATATAAAATTGACAGTTATGGTATCTATATTATAAAATACCCTCAGGTTGGTCCGTGTCTTGTCAGGGGACAAGACACGGACCGTACTAAATCATAGACCAGAATCACCATTTTTATAGTTGCATTGCTATATAGTTATAGCATTTATTGTATGCAGAAATAAGTTTATGGAATTTTATCAAACGAGTACCAGGCTAGGGGAATATTTGGCTATTTCTTGAATCCATTCTTTGGAATTACAAATATTATTATTTTTATATTTCTTACTCTTGAAGTATCCGGAGGATTAACTATATGAATGCTGAAACATTGATAAACGAAATAGCTCTTCTCGCGATGAGCCCCTCTCCCTTTACTGAAGAAGCAGAAGACCCTGGCTTTTATGATCAGCGCAGAATACAATGGTATTGGCAACATAAAGAGTTGTTGGAACAAGGTATTGTTGATCTTTTTATAAATCCTCCTGAAGCTGCAGCGTATGCCCCGGTTACCAAGGAGAATTTTGAACTGGAGTTACTTGATTTGCTGGCGTTAATCGAAGACCAGGAGTCGAAAACTATACTACTCAAGAAACTGGGGGCCGGTCTCGGGACAGCCGTCAATAAAAGTATACTTCTGGAAGCTATTGCGGTGTTGGGCCTATCGGAAGCCTGGGATTATTTAGCCGGTTTGTCGTATGCGAGATTTACATTGGAAGAGAAAGTATCTTTTGTAAATGCCTTAGGTAGTATCAGGCATCCGAACGCACATAAGCTCCTGTTAAGGCTGAAGCGGTCAGAGCTGGGTTTGCAACAGGAAATTGACCTGGCATTGGAAAAATATTCTTAGTGGAATAATAGCTTTAATAATATATCAAAACAGGGAGAGCTGCTAGAATAAGGGGCGTAACCGCTTCCTAAAACTTAAAGCCTACTTCCAATCCAAGAGTACTCAGAATTACTTTCGCTTGTTTTGCAAAGTCATTCTGACTACCGCCAATACTGTTTTTAAAATTTCTAGCCTGGTTGACCAGTCCCCTCTGGTAGAAAATACCCGCATAAAATGCATTACTTTCGTTGACCGCAATTTCTGCTCCGGCACCGGCATATATTCCAACATTGGCATACTGGTACCATTTCTCATAAGAATAACCGGGAATATTGGTAAGGTCAGGAGAAGAAGATTTCAGTTTGTCCGAGATCTTCGTTTCAACGAATCCTCCGAGTTGGGCATATATTCTCAGGCCATCGGTCACTTCATTCGTATAAGCTTTGAAGGTGAAAGGGACCTGGAGGTACTGTAAGCTGGAAGTATTCGTTTGGACTAAAAATAAATTTTGGGTTTTTACAGAGACCTTGCGTGAAGACCACCATAAGCCTGTGCAGAAGGCAATATTGTCGTTTAGAAAAAAGTCAACGTGAGGGCCGATAGTAAAAGCCATAGAGGTAGTACCCCTGGAATAATCCGTAATGCCCGAGACTTTGTCTTCTACGCCGGTCAGTCCGAAACCGGGGGCTAACCGTATGCCCACTTTTACTTGGGAAAAGGCGGTGAACGCAGCACAGGAAATTATAAACGTGAGTAGTATCTTTTTCATATTGATTGTTGTTACAAAAATCTTTAGAAACCAAAGATAGGGGAAGGTACGTTAAAACCAAAACGGGGTATTGAAGGGAGATCAGGGACGGATCGCTGTCACTGAAAAAGGCCTGCCTCTTTAATCTCAACATCATATTTTCAGAGGATATCCAGGTTTTGTGATCCGATTTTCCGGTCCGGGAAAGGTAAAAACAGATTAGCCTTTAGAAAGACCATTTCTTATTTCCCCATTTTTTTATTACCGGGTTACTTTTATTGCCCACCTGTTGTAGAGTTGTTAAAATCTTGACACCTGCATAAAAAGAAACTTATGAACCCTTTAGTAAGAAAAATTATCTTTGCGACCCCCATCGCTCTCCTGGGAGTCTCTGGATCTATACAAGCACAAGCCCTGGAGTTTGGCGAACCTCTGCGTGAGGCTCATTTTCAAATTCAGCATATGTCGGATCCTTCTTCCATGGCTCTGAGTCCTGGTGATCAGCATCTTTATGTGGCTAATTTTACAGACAACTCTTTGTTGGTTTTTGAGAGAGAAGTTTTGACAGGAGAACTGATACTCACAGAAACGCATCTGAATAATCTAAACGGAGTAACAGGCCTTGCAGGAGCCAATTTTACGACTGTTTCCCCTGATGGGAAAACAGTGTATATAGCCTCTCTCAACGATCATGCCATCACTGCTTTTGAGCGAAGTACCTCCAATGGGGCACTCACATTCCTTGCTTCTTATAAAGATGGAACGGCAGGGATAGACGGACTTCGATGGGCTTCCGCAGTAAAAGTAAGTCCTGATAATAAAAATGTCTATGTCTCTGGTCCCGGAGACAATGCTGTGGCAGTTTTTGGGAGAGAACAAACCTCGGGTAGTTTAACCTTTATAGAATATGTAAAAAATGGAGTGAATGGGGTAGAAGGTATGGTAAATCCTTACGCACTCTCCATCAGCAGTGATGGGAAACATCTTTATGTGGCAAGCAGTCAGAATTCACTGGCTGTATTCGAACGGGAATCTGCTACCGGAAGCCTCGTCTTTCTGGAAGCATACTATGATAATACTGATGGCATCAACGGGCTGGACGGAGTCACCTCTCTGACTCTTTCGGAAAACGGACAGTTTTTATACGTCACCGCTGAAAATGATAATTCTATTGCCGTATTCAGCAGGGATGAGAGTACCGGATCGTTGACATTCGTGGAAGCACTGGACAATTCATCGATAGGCTTATCCGGTTTTTTACAACCGTCTTTTGCAGCCATCAGCGCAGAAGGAGAGAAACTGTATGTCGGTACTTACAATAATGCGGATATTTATGCTTTTCAATGCGATCCGGCGGATGGCACACTGTTATCTTTGGGGCTCTTTCAGGACAGGCTTGAAGGGGCATCAATCAGTCTTATCCTTACTGGCGATCATCTCTACCGGGCGGATTTCAGTGCAAAAGCGATTTCTTTGTACCATAAAGAAGAAAATACGGAGCTTTTTGAATCCTTTGTATCCTATGAGGACAACCAGACAGTGGCAATAGTAGAAGGACTTGAGGGCGCCAATTTTTCTTCACTTACTACAGACGGGAAGCATTTATATGTAGCAGCCTACGGCGACAATTCGATCACCTTGTTTCACCCGATGCCGGACGGCACTTTAAAATATAAAGTCACTTATAAAGATGATCAGGGGGGCATTGATGGATTGAAAGGGTGTATCGCTGTGGTGCTTAGTCCGGACAACAAATTTGTGTATGGAATAGGACTTTCTGAGCATGCGTTCGCAGTATTTTCCCGCAATGAGACCGATGGGAAACTCGAATATCTGACCAGTTATAAAAATAACACGGCAGGGATTACCGGTATGTTCTCCCCCAGCGCATTGGCCTGCAGTGGCGATGGGAAACATATATACGTGACGGCGATGCAGACAGGAGGAGCATTGCTTGTGTTTGAAAGAGATCCGGCAACCGGGCTTCTCACTTATATCGAGACACAGAAAAACGGAGTAAATGGTATCAGTGGGCTTACTCTCCGCGCAGCCGCGTATGTGCTGGTAAGTGCCGATGGGAAATTTGTGTATACGGCTTCCCTGCTGGACAATGCCATAAATGTATTTAGCCGGGAAGCGTCTACCGGTAAACTGACCTATGTCACCGCCTATCAAAACGGAGAAGAAAATATTGTGGGATTGACAGGAGTGGGCTATATGACATTTGACAGCGAAGACCGGTTTCTTTATGCAACTTCAAATATAGACAATGCAGTGTCTTTATTTGAACGGGATGAAACTACAGGAACACTCTCTTTCGTGACGGCTTACCTGAACGAAACCGAAGGAATCGAGGACATGCTGGAGCCAACGTCTTTGGTCATACATCCGTCAGGGGAATTTCTGTTCGTACCTTCCGCTGGCAGTAATCCGGTAGAGGTATTTATGCGGGATAAGGTGACGGGGGCACTAACTTTTTATAAAAGCTATGCCGCAGATGGAATTAGTGCGGCCTCTTTTATTACTTTGAGTAATGATGGTACACATTTATACCTTACAGCAGGAGAAGATGAACTGATCACTGTTGCTTCCATTGTAAAAATACCGGATGCTCCGTACAACCTCAATGCTACCGTTACACAAACGGATATAGAGCTTACCTGGGAAATACCGGTTTCTCCCGATCCTTCTTTTTTACATTATACAATCTACCGGCACACGGAAAATGATCCATTCTCCGCTCTCGCAATAGGTACAACCACGTCCACATCGTTTCAGGATGTTTCCGCAGAGGAGGAGGTAACCTACTATTATTGGATCACGGTCTCTACCACCAGTGGTCATGAAAGTTTGTTCAGTGCTGTAGATTCTGCCAGGATTGGATCCATCACCGGTGCGATATACGCTCATGGGAAAGAGGAGGTACGGGTATATCCTAATCCTTCTTCCGGTAAGGTCTATCTCTCTTCTCCCGGAAATTCTTTTTCTCAGGTAGAGGTCTATAATCCGGCTCAACAGATGATTCAGCAGATTTCGGGACACTATTTTCAGGCGGCATCCGAAATAGACCTGACTCTTTTTCCTGCGGGTATTTATACGATCAAATTGATTGGAGATGAATCGGTAAGGATTGTAAGAGTAGTTAAAAATTGATTGAATATCCTGGCTCTATCTTGTATCGGGCATCTGGGATCTTGAATCTGATATCCAGGAATCGTAATAAAATTAATCCGGGACACTCTGAAAATTGAAATGCAGGAATAGACAAGGTCGGACCGATCTCTATTCCTGCATTTCTGCAAAACGGATAAACGCTTCACCGATCGCTTCTTCCGAGTTGGAATTCATGATGATAAAAGTAATCACCGGAAACGCATTGGTTTTCACATCCAGCGTACAAACCAGGGAGAGCACCGGATATTGTTTGTTGGGATTGGAGATCAGGTAATAATGGAAGACTCCTTCCTGCGCAATTTCCGAGAGCTCTATAATATCCGAACCATTCTGGAGACCCTGTTGACGGGCCCAGGACAAATAGTCCAGGGCGAATTTATCAGCGCTGACTTCCGTGAATTGCATAAATAGTCCATGAGTCAGGCGACTTTTATAATGGTAGTTAGAATCGCCTGTCAGACGAAACCGTTCCCATTCCGAAAGGTCAATCCGGAAGTGCTGATCAAAGACTGTGATAGTTTCTGTTTCTCGAGCCTTCATGCAAGGAAGTTTAGGATAACCCAATATACAAAAAAAGAATGCTGCAGAGTTAGGTTGCAGCATTCTTTTGGATCGTCAGTAGTATCGGGGATGGCCCCCATTAAAACTCAAGGATCGTTTTTTCAATGATATCGCAGCACTCGTGCAGTTGCCCTTCGTTGATCACCAGTGGAGGAGCAAAACGAATGATATCACCGTGCGTAGGCTTTGCCAGAAGCCCGTTATGCATCAGGTTCATACATACATCCATCGCTGTTCTCCCGTCATTGGTAGGTTTGATCACAATGGCGTTCAGCAGTCCTTTTCCTCTTACAAGGGTTACGTGGTCGGTTTTTGCTTTCAGCTCGTTCATTCTTTTGCGGAAAATTTCGCCCATGCGCTCAGCATTTTCGATCAGACCTTCTTCCCGGATCACATTCAGAGAAGCAATCGCCACGGCAGCAGCGATCGGGTTTCCGCCGAACGTAGAGCCATGTTCTCCCGGTTTGATGGTAAGCATGATCTCATCGTTGGTCAGTACCGCCGATACAGGATAAGTGCCGCCGGACAAGGCTTTCCCAAGGATCAGCATATCTGGTTTTACATTCTCATGATCGGAAGCCAGTAGTTTTCCCGTACGCCCGATCCCTGTCTGGATCTCATCCATCATGAGGATCACATTATATTTTTTACAAAGCTCTTCTGCTTTTTTCAGGTATCCGCTGCCCGGTACAAATACACCGGCTTCGCCCTGGA
>CAYTGJ010000099.1:0-2740 GCA_964437245.1 uncultured Chitinophagaceae bacterium | reverse complement strand
ACCCGCATACATTAGGATTCTGAAGTGCTGTTTCCAGTGCTGCCACATCATCGTAAGGAATGATCTGATAGCCGGGCATGAAAGGCCCGAAATTCGTTCTGGAATCAGGATCTGTAGAAGCAGAAATAATACCGGTGGTCCGGCCGTGAAAATTCCGTTCTACCGCTACAATGATTGCCTGATCTGTAGGAATCCCTTTTTTGGTATAGCCCCACTTACGGGCAAGTTTGATCGCTGTTTCATTGGCTTCCGCCCCCGAATTCATCATCAGTACTTTGTCGTATCCGAAGTATTCGCAGATGAATTTCTCCGCTTCGCCCAGTCGGTTGTTATAAAAGGCTCTGGAAGTAAGAGTAAGCGTTTTCGCCTGTTCTACAAGAGCATCGATGATCCTGGGGTGGCAGTGTCCCTGGTTTACGGCACTGTACGCCGACAAAAAGTCGAAGTATCTTTTACCTTCTACGTCCCAGACATACACTCCTTCTCCCTTGGCAAGTACTACCGGAAGAGGGTGATAATTGTGCGCACCAAAACGGTCTTCTAACTCTATTGCTTTCGAGGTCGCACTTACGGTATTTTGCATCATCTTGTAATAATTTAAATAATTGTACTAAAGAAGGACAAAATTAATAAAATACTGCCACTATTACCGGGTTTTTATGAAGTATTTACCCGGTAAAGCCATGTTTTCAAGCAAATTTGACTTAAAAATCAGCAAAATTCCCTTAAAATTATTTACCTAGTATTGCCCCCCTTCTCAACATTTTTTTTTATCTTTAACTGTTTAAAACGGGATATAAATATTCTTTGAGGAGAAGAAATAGTATCGGTTATTTGCAATCAGTGATAGAACTTTTCAAAGTTTGAAAAATATTCAATAAATAAACTCTAACATAAAAATTAACCATGAAGAAAAGTTTAATATTGATCATTTTCCTGGCATTCATCTTAGAGATGGGTTGTCAGAACGGACATAAAAATCAGTCATGGCAGCCTGGATCTCCTAAGAAGGCTAAATCAAAGCGCCGATAGGAATCTTTCTATGAAAAAAATTATTATAGCTATAGATGGATATTCCGCTTGCGGTAAAAGTACTACTGCAAAGCAGGTGGCGTCAAGACTAGGATATAGCTATATTGACACCGGAGCGATGTACAGAGCTACCGCCTTGTATTTTCATGAACATTATATCAACCTTACCAATCCTGCTGCCATTCAGAAAGCATTGGAAGAAATACAGATCACGTTCAATTTTAACGAAAAAATCATGGGAAGCGAAACTTATCTCAATGGTTTGAATGTTGAAGAAGAGATCCGGAAAATGTATATCTCCAATATGGTAAGCGAAGTGAGTGCATTGGTAGAGGTAAGAAGACACATGGTGCATCTTCAGCGTAAAATGGGGAAAAAGAAAGGGGTGGTGATGGATGGCCGGGACATAGGGACCGAAGTTTTTCCGGAGGCAGAACTGAAAATATTTATGACCGCTGAGATGGAAGTAAGAGCTGCCCGCCGGCAGCTTGAGTTGCTCTCCCTTAAACAGGTCGTGGATCTCGGCGAAGTAATGGAAAATCTGAAAAAAAGAGACCTCATTGATACTACCCGTCAGGAAGGCCCCCTGAGAAAGGCCGAAGATGCGTATGAAGTAGATACCACTTACATTACGGTAGAAGAACAGGTAGATTACATTCTCAATTTAGCAACAACAAAAATTATTGAAAATTTACATACAGTGTCCGATTTATGAACATAGCGATCGATAAGAATTCTGGTTATTGTTTTGGGGTTGAATTTGCCATTCAGATGGCAGAAGACGAAATGACAAGTGGGGAAACCTTGTACTGTCTGGGAGACATCGTTCATAACAGTATGGAGGTAGAACGGCTTACTAAAAAAGGGCTTAAGATCATAGACAAAGAAGATCTTAAGACGTTGCACAATTGTAAGGTGTTGATCCGTGCGCATGGTGAGCCTCCGGAGACCTATGCATTAGCACTGGAAAATAATATTGAACTGATCGATGCTTCCTGCCCGGTAGTTCTGAAACTTCAGAACCGGGTAAAACATGCTTTCGACGATATGGAGATGAAAGAAGGCCAGATCGTTATATATGGTCAGGTAGGGCATGCCGAAGTAGTGGGCCTTACCGGGCAAACGAGAGATAAGGCAATTATCATTACAGGAGAAAACGATCTGGAAAAAATAGACTTTAACAAGCCCGTTACCCTGTTTAGTCAGACCACTAAAAGTACCCAGGGATTCTATCACATAAAGGCGCTGATCGAAGAGCGGATCAAGAAAGTAGGAAAAGACCATCTGACCGAATTTGATGCCAACGATAGTATTTGCCGGCAGGTATCCAACAGAGAACCCCAGTTGCAAAAATTTTCCAAAGAACACGACGTGATCATTTTTGTGAGCGGTAAGAAAAGCTCCAACGGGAAAGCCTTGTATGGCGTATGTAAAAACCAGAATGAAAGAAGCTATTTTGTGGAAAATGAAAAAGAGGTAGAAGCCTCCTGGTTTCACGAAGGAGATTCCGTAGGGATTTGCGGTGCTACTTCCACCCCTATGTGGCTGATGGAAAACGTGGCAGAAAAAATAGGAACCTTGCAATTAACATAATTTATAAATCTCCATTCGATGAAATACATCCTTAGGTATTTTCTTCAGGGCTTGTTGCTGGTGATTCCTGCCTGTTTTACTATTTACCTGATCTTTTCCCTGGTCCGGTGGGTGG
>CAYTGJ010000098.1:15550-16867 GCA_964437245.1 uncultured Chitinophagaceae bacterium | reverse complement strand
AAAGCATCTTCTATCGCCTCCAGGAAGTCCTTCGGAATAGCCGGACATCCGTTATTAGAAGCCAATCCTTTTACCGTAGGGCATTTATCGAGGTTGTCTACTACGCCATCCCCGTCACTGTCCAGCGGGAAATCACAGGAAGCCGAACTCACATACGCAAGTGTAGCACAAACACCATTAGAAGTGGTGGCAGAAACTCCATTGGAGGTAATGACTGTACAACACTGAGCGTGAGCAGCATTTTCAAAAGCAAAGCCAGCTCCTAATAAAGAAGCCCAAAAGAGAATTTTTTTCATAAAGATTAATTTGTTTAGTTATTTATTTGGTATTTCCATACCTGTTGATCAATCCTTTCAGACCTTCCCTACAAGTACTCTACAATATAACAACAAATTGCATTTTCATTAAAAATATAACAAAATAAAGTTAAAAATTAGACCATTTTATTAAAAATATCACATTTTTTTAATAAAATAACATAAAAAATAAACTACATAATTTATTTTTCGCAAAAACATCCATACTTCCTTTCAAAAAATAGCGAAGTAAACGTATGTATGAATCTTTTTTTCAATTTAACATACTGATTATAAGTGATATTAATTGCTACTCATCTATTTAAAAAGAGGCTTAAAATTAGATTACTACTAAAAAATAAAAGTATTTTACTATTAAAAAGAATGCTATTGAACGATAAAATAATAGTTTTTCAATCCTACAGGAATACGATCCGTACACCTTAAAAATGATACTGATGAAAACGAAATTATTGAGTTGCTTTTTAGCCTTTTTACTTTTATCCCTCGAACATTCCGCCCAGGTAAGTCCTAAACGGGGAATGGCCTATGGCTATCATTCGGTAGCTGATCTTGACGCTGTAAAAACGGGTGTCTCCTGGTGGTACAACTGGAGTTCCGGTCCTGATGCCGGTATTGCTACGTATTATAGTACCCAGGGAGTAGAATTTGTTCCCATGATGTGGAATGATAATTATACAGTGGCCGATGCCATCGCCCAGATCCCTGACGATGCCAAATACCTGCTGGCTTTCAACGAACCGAATTTCACGGTGGAAGCTAATATGACTCCGGCAGCCGCAGTCGCTGCCTGGCCTAAACTGGAACAGATCGCTGCTGCCAAAGGGCTCGAAATCGTAAGTGCCGTTCCGGCATACTGTGGAGGCGGGGTTTGTATTCCCGGCTATACTGATCCTATCGTCTGGCACGATGAATTTTTCGCTTTATGTCCGGACTGCCGGGTAGATTATATCGCTTTTCACAATTATGAACCAACCGTAGGAGGCCTCCTTGCGCTGAC
>CAYTGJ010000098.1:13104-15540 GCA_964437245.1 uncultured Chitinophagaceae bacterium | reverse complement strand
ATGGCCTCCCGATCTGGGTCACCGAATTTGCCTACTGGGATCCGGGAGCACCGGAAGCCGATAAAATAGCCTATCTGCAGCAAGCTGTGAGCGCTTTTGAAAATGATCCGGATATCTTCCGTTATTCCTGGTTTGCCGGAAGAAATGCCAACAATTCCGTAGCCATACTCGGAGCCGACGGAGTACTGACTCCTCTGGGAAACGAATACATCGGGGCAGACTACGGACCGAAGAACAATATTCCCGGTACGGTTCAGGTGGAAGACATGTACCGGCGCAGAGGTACTGATTTTCAGGCCTGTCTTGATGCAGGCGGCGGCCAAAACGTAGGCTGGACAGATGCCGGAACCTGGAATGAATACATCGTCAATATTGCCACCACAGGTTCTTACACATTCACGTTCAGAATAGCTTCCGATGTGAATACCGGAAGCTTCAACATTTTGCTCAATGATCAGTTGATCCACAGCAATGTGACCGTGAATGCCACCGGAGGATGGCAAACCTGGACTGATCTGACCATACCGGGAATCGTACTTCCGGCAGGAGAACATTTATTAAAGTTTGTCTTTACCGGCAACGGTACCAATATGAATTACTTCTCTACTGTTTTTGAATCTACCGTACCTGCTTCTGCTAATTTTTCTGCGACGCCTCTTTCAGCCTGTGTAGGAAATACGGTAACGTTTACAAACCTTACCACTAACCTGACAGGAGGCGAAACCTACACCTGGGATTTTGGAACAAACGCCGCTCCTGCCACTGCTTCCGGCCCTGGTCCTCACGAAGTGATCTATAGTGCAAGCGGAAACAAAACAATTGCCCTGAGTGTAACCAATGCAAACGGTACCAACACCAATACCAAAAACAACTATGTAACAGTGGCTGCTATTCCTACCGACTGTATATTTTCTGATCATTTCAACGATAATACCGTCAACTGGCTCACTCCAATCCCTGGAGCATTCGCCCATGCCGAAGCGGGAAGCGACTGGACTATTTCCAACAATGGATATGGTGAGTGGCAAAATTTTGTCTACGAGCTGAACAATACTACCACTGCTATGCCGATCAACTTCCAGTGCGCTGCCCATACACCTGTATTAAAGGTCCGGGCCAAAGCTTCTGCCAACTGTCTTCTGAGTATTGCCATGGTGGACAACAACGGAAGAGTGGTCGACAACTACAACGGTCTTAATCTGGAACTGACCACTTCCTATCAAACTTTTTCCATTGATTTTTCGGGAAGATTCAGGAACTACTACAGTGTAAATCCCGGTATCCTGGACAGTTCCAGCATCACAGGACTTCAACTGTCTGTCAATCCCGGCTTTTTCAGTTATCCCATCACCGGAGCCAACGGCACCTACAACGCTTATTTCCCCGGTACGATCGACATCGACTGGATCGGGATCGGAGATAATTCCTGCAATGTTTCGTTGCCTATAGATCTGATCTCTTTTGAAGTGTCCAAACAAAGTTCTACCTCTGCATTGCTGCAATGGAGCACACTTTCGGAAACTAACAATGACTATTTTGAGATCCTGAGAAGTACAGACGGAATAAACTTCACCTCTGCAGGAACGGTCAACGGGAACGGAACGACGTCCTCTATTCACCAATACACGTTCACCGATACAGAGCTCGGCAGCGGGCTATATTATTACCAACTAAAACAAGTGGATTTCAATAGCGATTATACACTTACCCACACGATCAGCGTCAACATGAACGAACCGGTACTGAGTGTGGTGATGCCTACTTATATAGCCAGCGGGGATCTGATCAAAATACTGCTGGACAATCAGAGCAAACAAATCAGTATATCGCTGGTAGATCTGACAGGAAAGGTTTACCACCATTATCCCTATGCTGTAAAAGAGCTTGAAACGAAAGGCCTCCCGGCTGGTTTGTACCTGGTCAGAATCATTTCCGACGATCAGGCCATTACGAAGAAGATCACCGTTTATTAAAAAGATACCCTCTTCTACAGAAAAACGAAACGTCGCCTTTCGGGAAAAGCGACGTTTCGTTTTTTATGATCTTACAGGTCTTCTATTGTTTTCTTAACAACAGCTTTGTATTATAAAATTCCACTCCTGCATCCAGGAACTTCAATATTTCTTCCCATTTCCCTGCGGGATAATAATTTTCATTAAAATATTTTCTGGATTTCACCACCAGCTTTCCTTCCTTTACTTCCGCAGAAGACACGAAACCACCGGTTTTGTTGATCGCATATTTGTTGAAATTTTCAAGTCCCTCTACTACATATCCTTCGGGGATCTCAAGAATATACTCTTCGTCATATGTTCGCGGATAGCCCATGTATATATCACGACTCCGTATGCGATCCTCTCCTGTTACCTCTGTCTGTTTTTCGATCAGCTTACCAAAATCCAGCATATAATTAGGGCCAACCTTTTTTACAATATT
>CAYTGJ010000098.1:12612-13094 GCA_964437245.1 uncultured Chitinophagaceae bacterium | reverse complement strand
CTCATCGGAATATTCAGTAGCAGGGGATTCCGGCCACATTCCGATCGACTTTATTTTAAGGTTTTTATAATCGGAAACTTTTACTCCCATTTCAGATTCGATGGATTCGACAATTTTCTTATCCCTTGCCAGATAATCCTGGGTAGCCCGCTGCTCAAATTTTACCCGCTCTTTCTTAAACTGGGCTACGACCGATCCTACCGCCACAGACGAGTGTTGCTCATACTTTGGATGATCGTACTCTTTCAGATAGTCATAATTAGTATAGACCAGGTACTGGTGATATCCGCGGTTATGCCCCTTCACCACATGCTCTCTTTTTACAGTTACTTTTAACGGATCCGATGCGTCAAGTGACAGATTCATTTTGATCGAGGTGATATTGTTTTCCGGCTTGGAAACCGGGATTGTTTCCGAAGACATATCGACATAAGAATAACGTCCTCCATATTTATGAGCCGCACCTTCCATTCCCTCCAACA
>CAYTGJ010000098.1:0-12602 GCA_964437245.1 uncultured Chitinophagaceae bacterium | reverse complement strand
GTATTCGCAGGCAGAGAAATCAATTTGTTTTTCAAAAGGACCAAAGTTTCTTTTCGGTACAATAATCACCTCGTGCGGAATTTTTTTCCTGGCAAGATAGTCGGAAATATACAGCACTGTCTTTTTAGCGATGGCTGAATAATTCATCGGCTCATACAACGGATATCCCTGAGAGAATTGGTTCAGGTAAATAGGACTACGCAACATCAGGAAAAGTTCGTTCAGTATTTGAAGCGTATCAGAGCTTTTTTTGAAATTCTTGTTCATGAAATCTTCCACCAGAGCAATTCCATTCATATATCCATACGGGCTGTATTTCTTCAGGGAATGATAATCAAAGCTTCCCGATCTTGTTAGCCTGTAGCGAATCTCCGGAGAGGTACGGTAAGGATAGTTCCATAAAATATCCGGGGATTTTGCGCGCATCGTATCTTCAAATTTAAAGATCCCGTCGTCCTGGGTTTTACTGACTGTAAACTTAGGAGCACCGTTGTAGGCGAAATCGTATATGTTATAGTATTTCGGCAATACATAGTAGATAGAGCGGTAAACCGTAGGGTACTTGCTTTCCAGTAACTCTGATTCAATGATGTCATTGTACGTCATGATCGAGGCTTCGTACTCATTTTTCGTTGTAATGAAATAATCCAGAATATCACCGGGTTCCAGGTCCGGAACAGCTATTTTATTGTCCGACTTGCTGTTGTAATCTGCCGATACCGATTGGGAAAGATCCAGTTCTTTTTCTGTCCCATTCTCCTTCACGATCTTCACTCCCATAAAACGGTACGAGGTGGTTTCTCCGAATACCCGGCTTGAGGAACGGTTATTATTAAAATTCAATTCCGAATACTCAGCGATCGAAGCTTTGTCCAGCAGCTTTATTCTGAAATGCAGACTATGTTTTATAACCACCCATGCTTTTAACCCACGATACTCCCGCGTCACCGTATGTTCATAAGCATTCGCCAGAATCACCGCCGATTCGTTCTTCCAAACCTCGGGGACTTGTGCTACTTTAAACTCTTTCGGACTACTTTCCCAAAAGGCAGCCTTCAACACTTTGTCAAGCTCTTTTCCTTTCTGGGCTTTCGTTTCCACCCCAATAAAAATTGCCAGCAAAAGCAATAGTGTTATTTTCTTCATTATCATATTTTTTTACGCTATTGTTTTTTCAGTACGATCGGAGAACTATAGGCATTCGTTAGTTTTTTGAGCGACTCATTCCACTGCTTAAAAGACTTCCTGCTGATCACACCTTTGTTTACAGCGATCTCTTTTGTATAAAAAACTTTGTTTCCTTCCGCTTTGTATTTTACATCAAAAGAAAACTCTTCCTCCTTTACAGAAAGGTCTTCCGGCAACAATGAGAGCTTATATTCTGCCGGTATTTCAATTTCCACTTCTATCCTGGAGTTGATCTTTCTTCCAAAATCTATATCACTCTGGCGTTTTTCTTTTATTTCCCATCCTTTAAAATCTCTGGAAGGATCGGCCTCTATATACATTTCATTGTTAAATTTGCTGACAAAATTATCCAGGGAAGCATTGCTGCTGATTTTTAAAACCTGTTTACGATCGGTAAGATCCGGCACTTTCAGCTCAGAGAGTGTAATACTGGCATTCCCTTCCGACAATTGGTTTTCAATATATTTTTTCCGTTCTTCTGATTTAGTGTAATTATATCCGTACAGGAAATTTTTTCTTGTTTCTCCATGGAGGATCAATTCACAGTTTCCCTGCATCTTTTCCCCGCTTATATTGAGTCTGAATTTTTTCACTTTCAGGTCTTTCGCTTTGTCTGCCTCCGGTACTTTCGTGAGCAAATAGTTGTCACTATCTTCGATCAGCACTTCTCTGCTCTGGATGCGTTCCGAATTTTCGCCCAGCGGATTATATTTCTCGGTCGCATCCAGGAAATATTTTTTATCTCCGAGCAGCACGGTACAGATCATGTGATTGTCTACTGCGAGCGATGGGATAGAATAATCGTAACGGATACTTTTGGTGCCGATCCAGGTAAGCCTTGCGTCATAACCGGCCAGCCTGAGCATCTCTTTCAGCAGGTTGGCCATGCCTTTACAATCTCCATATTTTTTTTCGTATACGTTTTGTGCTTCATCGGGCTTAAATCCTGCTATCCCGTTTTCGAAAGCGATGTATCGTATATTATCCTGCACCCAGTAATAGATGGCCTGGATCTTTTCTTCGTCCGTTTTTTTATCTTTGATCAGCTCTTCCACCATAGGCTTCAGCACCTCTGGTTTTGGTGCCAACTGCCGGATCAGGCTTCTGTACCATCCATACAGATCAGCGGTGGAAGAGAGGATCGTTACTTTTCCTTTGGGAGTGGTAATGGATTTCACCAGTACAAGGACGTGCGGTCTGAAATATTGTACCCCACGGCTGAAGCGTTCGCTCTGCGATCCGTTCAGGTCCTTCGCCACGTACTCGACTACCAGGTCTTTGCCTTGTTTCGTTTCTGTTTTGGTGATGGAATGTCCTTCAAAATTAAACTCTCTTAATTCCACTTCTACATTTTCGGGGATCACAAACGTGATTTTCTTTTCCCGTACAGGATAATTTCCTTCAAAATATACAGAGGTAAAATACCGTGCATCGTTGGTCTGCTTGATTGACTTCATGGACCAAAGCTCTCCGACTTCTTTCAACCTGAGCTTATGAGAACAAAATCTGCTATCGTCATAAAAAAAACCTTCCTGAGTATACTGCCCACAATACTTCAACTCATTCACAGCCTTTTGTTTCAGACTGCTTTCGCCATAAAATTTAAGGACGGACGAATTCTGATCATAGACTTCTACTTCGGTGATCTGCCCGTTGTAACGGAGCGACAGGATATCCACGCTTTTTTCTTCCCGCACTTCGGCCCTTTTTTCAGCGTTATTCGCACTGAAAATGTATTTGCCGGTAGCATTGGTAATATAGGCATCAAACTCTTTGTGTGTTTCCTGAAGGCTTTGTGCCAGTTGTACATAATCCTGTGCCTTTCCTGTCAGAGACAGGCAAAGCAATAAAATCATAGCATAGATCTTATTTCCCATAGCTGTATTCATATAATTTGTATATAGGTCGCATACCCCTTCTGGTCATTCTCTTTTTCAGGAGAATACAACACTATTGAACCGTTCATCAGGCGGGCAACGCCATTATTTTTTACCTCCCTGATTTTATTACTGCCATTCGAGCATACTGATTTTTGATTAAGCTGTCTGCGAGAATACAAATGACTTATAGCAAAGAGATAACAATAAGGTGAAGAAACTCAAAAAAAATGAAAAAAAGAAAAACAGGAGGAACTATTCCAGCCTGGCAACCCGTAATTTTCCGGGACCATCGGTCGAATGCCTTCCTTATTGGTATATGATTTTCAAAAGCAGTGATTCATAAGTAGCTTGGGAACAGGTATCGTACGATCGTTTCATCTCCCAACGATTTTGAGACTTAACGTTTTTGATTTTTATCAGGGTGATAGTATTTCCACCTTTAGCTTTCCCCCTTATAAAGACCTGGTAAGACGTCTTTCCTCGATCCCCTCCCGAACCTCGCTCTTACTTTTATTTCCAGCTTAATAAATAATTTTTGACGTAAAAACCTGACCGTCTTTCTCCACCTGCACGATATAAAGCCCTGCCGCCCCGTCAGGTAATACGACAGCCAACGGCTGTATTCCTTCCGGTATCCGATGCCTTTCGTGATACAAGAGCTGTCCGGTCACGGTATACAAAGAAACCATGCAATCTCCCGCTCCGCTTCCCTGCAGCCCGATCATCAGTGCCTGCCCGTTGTACCAGAGTCTTATCCGGTCACTGTTTTCTGGAGTACAGTTTCTCCGGATAATCTCCGAATAAGTACTCGTCCCATTATAGTCGGTCTGTTTTAAACGGTAATAATTTCCGGTCCCTTCTGTATCCAGGTATTGGTAGGCAGTTGCTACCAAACTGTTGCCGGCACCTTTTATCTGAGCAATGGACGAGAAATGTATTCCTTCCCGGCTGCTTTCCAGCGTAAAATAGTGATTGTTTTTTTCTTCCAAAGTGATCCACTCCAACTGTACCCCGTTTTCTATACAGTCCACAGAGAAATTCAAAAACCGTACAGGCAGCAACAGCAACTCAAATGCTCCGATCTCCGGAGCACTTCCCTGTGGTCTCGATATTTTATAAATATCTACGGTGACAGAAGGAATCACATTGACGACTGCATCTACTGCGGGTGAAGCCGAAGAGGCTATGTCCAGGTCGTCTGCTGCAGGATTGTTGTACAAAGGATCTCCATACGTTCCATTGAGCTCGTTCAGCGCCGCCACATCAGGGTCGTAGCTTTTCCAGGAAGCCAGATCCCGGCTGACTCCTCCTGTACGAGCCACGTATCCGGCAGGAGCATAATACAGATTGTTGTCACATTCTCCAAGCTTGGCAGTATTCTGGGTAAAAGACAGGCAATCCGAAGCAGAGGAATAAAAAATATTATTCCTCATTACCATATTGGTTGCGGTCATCACACCGGTAAGCGGATCCATACGGAAACAAGGACCGGCAGCATAAATGGAGTTATGAATAAGAGCCAGACCGGCATTATCGTCTACTTCCACCGCAGGATTCTGAAAGCCTCCGGTCGGTGCTGTCAGATTAAGGATATAGTTATTTGTCAGTACATTTCCCGCAGCTCCCTGCCCCGAATATACGGTCCCTTCGTCGCATCTTCCGGTGCAGGACAATACATTCCTGTACGCACGGTTGTTCGAAGCCGATTGGTATTCCAATGCGCCGAATACAGGAGATCCTGTACTGACCACCAATACCCGGTTATCATAAAACACATTATACGAGGCACCCCATTTGTACCTTACACCTACATAGGGCGACGTGATGATACAATCATGCACCTGGTTATAATCAGGAG
Organism: uncultured Chitinophagaceae bacterium; assembly: GCA_964437245.1. Taxonomy (GTDB): domain Bacteria; phylum Bacteroidota; class Bacteroidia; order Cytophagales; family Cytophagaceae; genus JANYCO01. The sequence goes on along the minus strand of CAYTGJ010000098.1, from coordinate 7,676 downwards.
TTCCTCCTCCGTACATATTGATGAAATCCATTCCATACAGACCACTCATGGCACAATCGGCAAATTCATTATAGTCACTGTTGTCACATATCCGTGTAGACCATTCTCCGGAGGCTCCTACGATCCTCAGTCCGGTCCAGTTCAGGTACGAACAGTTGACCAGTTGAAGGGTATAGGGATTGGCACCTCCCGCAATTCCCTGGATAGTAGTAAGCGCTGCGCCTGCACCCTGAAAACGGATGCTGACCCCTGAACCGGTAAGACCGGAGAGAGAGATTTCTTCCGTATAAATTCCCGCATCGATGTATACGATATCTCCACCTGCCAAAACATAGGTAGATACAATCGCCTGAACCGATAGTTTAGGAGTAGCAGGAGAAGTGCCATTGTTGGCTGCATTACCCACAGCAGTGCAATAAACATCCCCTGCAGGATTAGCGTCATTTACATAATAATTGGTTGCGTTGGCCAGAAAAGGGCTAAAAAATAACGTCAAAAGGCATATATTTTTCATTTATTTATCTTTTGTGTTAAATTTTAAACACAATTTAAAATAAAAAGAAACAAAAAGAAAGAAAAAACAACCTTATTGTATATAAAAAGAAACAAAAAGAAAATAAATATCTATTAAATAATTAACAATCAGAAAATTACCAAAAAAATCATTAAACTATTTACGAAAATGGTTATAATGACCTTTCAGGTCTTAAAAAGATTAAATTGAAAAGACCGTTTTGGACAAGGACTACGAATACTCTGTAACGATTTCTAAGCTCCTATATCGGTCTTATACCGGGCCTTTAGCCTCTTGAATGGGATTTACTATACTATTGGGGACTGGGCTCAAACAGAAGAAGGTTCCCCTCCCGGATAAACGGAGAAGAACCTTCTTGCTTCACTATTTTAGTATTAAAGACTGTCCCGGACAAATCTTATTTCTATTCCCACTCAATAGTAGCCGGAGGTTTGGAGCTGATATCGTACACCACTCTGTTCACTCCTTTTACTTTGTTGATGATCTCGTTGGAAATATCGGCCAGAAATTCATAGGGAAGATGTACCCAGTCTGCGGTCATTCCATCCATGCTGGATACGGCACGCAGTGCCACCACATTTTCATAGGTTCTTTCATCTCCCATCACTCCTACGGATTTTACCGGAAGCAGGATCGCTCCGGCCTGCCATACCATGTTATACAATGATTTGTTCTTTAACCCTTGAATAAAGATATGATCCACTTCCTGCAGTACTCTTACTTTCTCAGCGGTGATATCGCCCAGGATCCTGATGGCAAGTCCCGGACCAGGGAAAGGATGACGCTGAAGAATTTTATCGTCAATCCCCAATGCTTTTCCGACCAGCCTTACTTCGTCTTTAAACAATGTGTTCAAAGGTTCTACTACCGTCATCTTCATCTTCTCCGGCAGACCGCCTACATTATGATGTGATTTAATCGTAGCCGAAGGCCCTTTGACAGAAACCGATTCGATCACATCCGGATAGATCGTTCCCTGGCCAAGCCATTTTACGTCTTTTATTTTGTGCGCTTCTGCATCAAATACTTCGATGAAAGTTCTTCCGATGGCTTTTCTTTTGGCTTCGGGTTCTGAAAGGTCTTTCAGAGCAGTATAAAATTCATTTTTGGCATCTACCCCCACTACGTTCAGGCCCATTCCTTTATAGGAAGCCAGGACTTCTTCGTATTCATTTTTACGAAGCAGGCCATTGTCTACAAAGATACAGGTCAGGTTTTTCCCGATGGCCTTGTCGATAAGGACTGCTGCTACAGAGGAATCTACTCCTCCTGACAAACCGAGGACGACTTTATCATTCCCCAGTCTGGCTTGTAATTCTTTTATAGTGGACTCGATGAAAGTCTCAGAGGTCCAGTCCTGCTGGCAACCACAGATCCCTACTACAAAATTTTTAATCAGTATTTTCCCTTCGGTAGAATGGGTCACTTCAGGATGGAACTGGATACCATAGGTTTCTTCTCCTGCAATTTTATAGGCCGCCACCTTTACAGACTCGGTGCTGGCGATCAGTTCGAACTCGCCCGACACTCCGGAAATCGTATCTCCATGCGACATCCATACCTGGCTGTTGAGGGAAAGTCCCGACATTAGTTTGTCTGCCGATTTGATTTCTGTAAGCTTGGCTCTTCCGTACTCGCGGATCCTGGAAGCGACCACTTCGTTTCCCGCCTTGTGCGCCATCAATTGCGCACCATAGCAGACTCCCAGTACTGGTAATTTTTTACGTATGTCCTTCAGGTCAATGTCCGGCGCATTTTCCTCACGTACTGAACAGGGACTTCCTGAAAGGATCACTCCTTTGACGGTTGTATCCAGTACCGGAACTTTATTATAAGGATGTATTTCACAATATACGTTCAGTTCTCTTACTCTTCTTGCGATCAACTGCGTGTATTGAGAACCGAAATCAAGGATAATTATTTTTTCTGTCATGAGGGCAAAAGTAAGAATTTTTCAGGTTTAAAACTTCAGGTTCAAACGCTAAAGTTTTGATCAATAGTAAGTGCATTTTCAACAAGTCCACTACCCGCCGGTACAAATACAAAAAGCACCTGGGAAAGGTGCTTTCTGACAGGTGGTGAACCTGCTGTTTTTTAGATATTCAGATAACTCTGAGCTTCTTTTTTAATAGACTCTTTGTCCATGCCATTCTGAACTCCCATAGAGACTTTTCTTACCAAAACCCCTACAATTGATTTTTTAAATCCAAGATTTTGAGCAACTTCTATACAAAAGTCAATTTCATTTTCTTCTATGGCACCGTCTACCAACATCAATTCGATCAGTTCGTAAAGATGATCAAAACGCTCCGAATCATTGGCTGGCATCTTGTAATCAATTTTAGAACTATCCTGAATAGCAGAATTCACTTCGTCTTCCTTCATCCCCAGCTTTTTACCTACTGCGTACAAATACTTTAACTCTGAATCCGCTATTACCCCGTCAGCTTTGGCCAAAGCAATAAGGTTTTTGATATTACCCTTATTCAGCTTTTCTTTTTTTAGTCCGAACAGTGAAAACATAGTATGACTTTTTAAAGGTTAGTGAGTAATTTTATATTATTCTGTCACAAAGTTAGCTATTTTACTTCAATGGCACTCAATTTATTACATACAAAATATACTTGCTTTTACGCAAATATATTACATGAATTTGAGGCCTGTTTTAGTCCTTTTTCCACGAAATCTTGTAAAGGTCATGTCTTCTGGACTGCAAATTCCGTACTGTCCCCTGCTTTCTTACCTTCTTGAGCAAGTCCAGATCCAGATCCACGATCAGAGTGGTTTCGGCATTCGGGGTAGCTTCTGCCACCACGGCTTCCGGCGGGAAACTAAAATCAGAAGGGGAAAAGACAGCAGACTGGGCGTATTGAATATCCATATTTTCTACCCCCGGCAGGTTTCCTACGCTTCCGGAAATGGCCACATAACATTCATTTTCGATGGCCCTGGCCTGAGAGCACCGCATCACCCGTAAAAACGAGTTGCGGGTATCGGTCCAGTAAGGGACAAACAGGATGTTGATCCCCTGCTCTGCCAGGATCCTGGAAAGCTCGGGAAACTCTACATCATAACAAATAAGGATCCCGATCTTACCTGCATCCGTATCAAAAACCTTAAGGAGGTCTCCGCCCTTCATCCCCCAGTGGATGGCTTCGTCCGGGGTCACATGAAGTTTGTATTGCATATCCCATGTCCCGTCTCTCCGGCACAGATACGACACGTTGAAAAGCCCTTCGTCCGTATATCTTGGCATACTGCCGGCAATGATATTGATGTTATAAGAAAGTGCCAGTTCCAGCATTTTTTCTTTGATCTGATCCGTGTATTCGGCCAGCGACCGCACAGCATCGGAAGCACTGTCGCGGTTATAATTGGCCATCAGCGGAGCATTGAAAAACTCCGGAAACAGTACAAAGTCGGCTTTGTATCCTGAAACGGTGTCCACAAAAAACTCAAGCTGCTGATGCAGGTCTTCCAGGGAATACATCCGGCGCATTTTCCATTGTACTACCCCTACCCGAACCACACTTTTTTTATCTCCGAACAGTTTGCTCGATTCGTCGTAATACACATTGATCCACTCCAGCAATACTGCATAGGATTTTGACTCTTTATCATCGGGCAGGTAATTGGTCATCACTTTCCTGATGTGAAAATCATTGTTGAGCTGAAACGTAAGAATAGGATCATAGATTTCCTTGTTCTTCACCTGCTCTATGTATTCACGGGGCGACAATTCTTTCGCATGTTTTTTATACCCTGGAATCCTTCCTCCCATGATGATAGCACGCAGGTTCAGCTTTTCACACAGCTCTTTCCGCGCATCGTATAGACGCCTCCCCAGCCGGAGTCCCTGATAATTGGGATCTACAAAGATATCGATCCCGTAGAGGGTATTTCCCTCCGGGTCATGGTTTGTCAGCATTCCATTGCCGGTGATCTCTTTATAAGTATGGTTATCGCCATATTTAGAATAATCCACTACTACGGTAAATGCGGCCGCCACCAGTTTTCCGTTATCCTCTATGCAAATCTGTCCTTCCGGAAAATTTTTCAACTGAGATTTAAGCTCCTCTTTCGTCCACGCTCCTCCGGCATGCGAGTATACATCGTTCATGATCCTTTTAATATCAGCGTAATCGCTGAATTTAAGGTTTCGTAAATTCAGTTTGTGAAGAGTATTTTCTTTTTCTTTCGTTTTGCTCATATAGTAAATAGTAATCGCCCTATAAAGTTAGTTCTTTCTTAAATGGATTTGAACAGCTTGTCTATAAATTTATTACTCCGCCATGGATCGGAGGATAGTTTTCGGCGCAGATTTCAGTATTTAAAGTTTTAGACTGTTGCAGATTGCAATGTAAAGATACAAGATGCCCGATCCAGGATTCCGGATAAAATTTTCATCGAAAACATTGAACCGGGCCTCCAGGAATCGTATAAAATAACCACGGCAGCCTACTCTAACAACACTTTCCCTCCGATATCCTACCACAAATCCTCCCCTCATGCTTCTGCTCCCGACCATATACTGAAAGCGACTGTTGTTCGTTTTCAGTAACTGATCATAGAAGGACACACTCCTTTTGTAATTCAGCCTTTAAGTGTATCTTTGCGTCTTATGAACAAACTAGTATTATTTCTTCTTCTTTTTGTTGGTCTCTTAGCAGGAACCGGCTGCAGCAAGTTTTCCAAACTGCAAAAAAACGGAGACCTCGATGCCAAACTGAAAGGTGCGATAGAATATTATGAAAATAAGGAGTATTACAGAGCAGGCACTCTGCTGGAAGAGATCCTTCCCCTTGTAAGAGGTCGTGCAGAGGCAGAAAAAGCTACTTTTTACCTTGCTTATACCCATTTTCAGCAAAAAGAGTACATCATGAGTTCTTACTACTTTAAAGAATTCTACCAAACCTATGCACGAAGTGATAAAACGGAAGAAGCGACTTTCATGCATGCAAAATCCATGTACATGGACTCTCCTCAGTACAACCTGGACCAGACCAGCACCGACGGAGCCGTGAAATACCTTCAGGAATATGTAAACAAGTACCCCTCCGGAAAATATAGCACCGAAGCAACCAAGCTTCTGGACGAGCTGGGTGCTAAACTACGGTTTAAACAGTACGAAAACAGCAAGTTATATTACAAAACCCACAATTATAAGTCTGCGACAGTGGCTATTAAAAGTTTTCTGGATACCTATCCGGATACCGAATATTCGGAAGAAATGTACTTTATCCGGTTTCAGGCCCAATATTATTTATCCAAACACTCAGTCGAAAAGAAACAATTAGAACGGTATTATGAAGCTATCGATTTTTATCATAACTTTGTGGACAAGTTTCCCAGCAGTAAGTATGTAAAAGAGGCAGAGCAGCTTTATGAGATCTGCCAGGGGAAGATCAAGGAACTTACCACCCGGGAAACATTAAATTAGTTATTTACTTAAACTATTTACTATTTTGAAAAACAACATCAACGCTATTTCAGCTAACCTGGTAACGAGAGACATCGATAAGATTGCAGAGCCTACCGGAAACCTGTACGAATCTTTAGTGGTGATTGCTAAAAGAGCCCGTCAGCTTTCTACCAAGCAGAAAGAGGAGCTAAACTCCAAGCTGTCTGATTTTGCCTCTACCGTAGATAACCTGGAAGAGATCTTCGAAAACAGAGAGCAAATAGAGATTTCCAAGCACTACGAGCGTATGCCTAAAGCACCTACCCTTGCTACAGAAGAATTTCTGGAAGGTAAAATCATGTTCAGAAGAGCAGACAATAATTAATTATACAGGAAGCCTATGCTCCGCAATAAGAAAATATTACTCGGAGTATGCGGCAGTATCGCTGCCTACAAAACAGCGTTGCTCATCCGTCATTTTATAAAAGAAGAAGCAGAAGTAAAAGTCGTCATGACTTCTTCTGCTTCTTCTTTTATTTCTCCCCTTACCCTGTCCACCCTCTCCAAAAACCCGGTATACACCGAATTTGTCAAAAACGAACAAGGAGAATGGAATAATCATGTAGAGCTTGGACTCTGGGCCGATGTCATGATCATAGCCCCGGCAAGTGCCAATACACTGGGCAAACTGGCCAACGGTCTATGCGATAACCTTCTTTGTGCCGTATACCTGTCTGCCAAATGTCCGGTTTTCATAGCTCCTGCCATGGATCTGGACATGTTCAGCCACGCTTCCACCCAACAAAACCTGACCAGGCTGCATTCTTTCGGCAACCGGATCATCGATGCCGAATTCGGAGAACTGGCAAGTGGTCTTGAAGGCAAAGGGCGTATGGCCGAGCCGGAACATATACTGGAAGTGATCCGGCATCATTTTGCGTCCCAAGGTATTTTTGCCGGGAAAAAAATACTGATCACCGCAGGTCCTACCCAGGAACCTATTGATCCGGTACGATACATCAGCAATCATTCCACCGGCAAAATGGGATACCAACTGGCCGCAGCAGCCTCGGAAATGGGGGCGGAAGTTACCCTGATCAGTGGTCCTACTTCTCTTGAAAAACCTTCTGTTTTTTCCTTTTTAGCCGTTACTACAGCAGGGGAAATGTACAAGGCTACTGCCGAACATTTTCAGCATGCCGACATCATCATCCTGGCAGCCGCAGTAGCGGATTATACGCCCAGTACCGTATCGGACAAAAAGATCAAGAAAAAAGAAAGTGAATTCAAGATCGAACTGACGAAAACGGTCGACATCGCTCAGGAGACCGGAAAGCGGAAGAAAGATACCCAGATCACCGTAGGGTTTGCCCTCGAAACAGATCAGGAACTGGAAAATGCCAAGGGTAAGTTAAACGCCAAGAATCTTGACCTGATCGTCCTGAACTCGCTGAATGACCAGGGTGCTGGCTTTGGACATGATACCAACAAAATAACGATCCTGAGCAAAGATAATAAAATCAAACATTTTGGGTTAAAATCTAAAAAGGAAGTGGCAATTGATATTCTGGAAACCATTCATGAATATGCCGGAACTGCTGCTTCTGTAAAATGGATATGAAAATACGTTTTTGGATAGCATTGGCAGGATTCTTCCTGTTCACTTTTCCTGTGTTGGCCCAGGAGCTGGAATTTACGGTTACCATAGACCGCCAGCAAACCCCTGACCTTCCTAAAAAT
>CAYTGJ010000097.1:14543-17043 GCA_964437245.1 uncultured Chitinophagaceae bacterium | reverse complement strand
ATTCCAGGTATCTTCATAAAATACCCAGGTATTCGTAGTGTTGGGAGCGTTTACATTGGTTCCCAGAATTACTCCGTTTACCTCAAACGATAACCGGGCAGGACTTTGGGCATGAATAGAAGCAATCCATACAGAAAAGTAATAGTTGGAACCTGGTGTCACACTTACCGTTTGCTCCCAAACAACTCCCCCGGGATTACAATCTGCATCGACCAACATCATATTTCCTCCTGAAACAGGGGAAGGGATCGAAGAAAAAGCTCCTGGGTTAAAATCATCTGCATCATCATGTATCCAGTATTCTCCCGGACCGGACCAATTTCTTGAACAGGTCATAGGGTTCGGGTTATTACAGGGAACACCGCTTGTCGTACTATTCCAACTGGCCAAAGGTGTATTAAAATTTACATCTCCCTGCGAAAAATCGCCATTCACCACTAAATTTTGGCCGATAATTGCTGGGCCGCACTGAGATAGGACATCCTGGTGCATACCGATAGCAATGATCACTACCAATAGGGTCAGTAATTTTCTTTTCATATAGTTGTTTGTTGTATGGTGGTATTATTGCGAGATTATTAGTTAAGTGATATTAATAATCCTTTTTATTATAGCTTTTACGAAAGATGTAAGAAATTAGTTGACTATATAGTAGTAAAATATATACAAAAAATCTTACATAAAATCCTATTTCGCAATAATCTCAAATTTAAATATCGCCTTATAACCACTCTCATTATAAACAATAAACTACCAATAAAGCACTTAATAGCAATTTTAAAACAATCAAAAAATCATTTTAATACCATTAGGTTCAACAATAAAACGCAAGCCTGAAAATGTAGGGAGAATCAACAACCAAAGTGTACAGTATACAAACTTCGTGTAAGAAATGCTTATACTATAGCTCTTTACAAAGAGATTTCTCTTAGATGAAAACCAGCACACTTGTTACGGTGTATTATACAGTCTATAATGATTATAACCTCTGGTACAACCTGTTAACATTACAAACAAGAACAGGGATCATGTTGGAAGGAAACTCAACAACTTTCGTTTAAGAAATACGAACAAGTCATTAAGCATTAAGTCTAAACAGCTAGTATCCAGCACTCTCATATAAAAATACCTGTGGGGAGACGAGACAATACCAACCTTATCCCTCTTTTAAAAAACAGGGATAATTGGTCAAAAACACACAATCAGGATTAGATCACGAACCTTTTCTTCTGAGAACCACAGCATTTTTATGGGCCTCCAACTGCTCGGCAGCAGCCATCAGTTCAATCACAGGTCCCAGGTGTTGAATCCCTTCCCGGGAAATATGTTGGAAGGTGATCTTTTTCACGAAAGAATCCAGGGAAACACCGGAATATGCCCTCGCATATCCATTCGTAGGCAGTGTATGGTTTGTACCGGAAGCATAATCTCCTGCCGATTCAGGAGTATAGTTCCCCAAAAATACAGAACCCGAATTTTTAACCATTAAGGCCAGTCGCTCATATTCTTCTACCTGTAAAATAAGGTGTTCAGGAGCGTATTCATTTACTAGTTCCATTGCTTCTACCAGGTCTTTCACCAGGATCATTTTACTATTTCCCAATGCCTTAGACGCAAACTCTTTTCTCGGAAGCAAATCCAGCTGGCTGTTCACTTCTTTCTCTACTTCCGCTATTACAGCAGCACTGTTGCTAATCAATATGACCTGGCTATCCACTCCATGTTCGGCTTGTGATAGGAGATCGGCCGCCACAAAAGCCGGCTGACAGGTTTCATCCGCAACTACGGCTACTTCCGAAGGACCGGCCGGCATATCAATGGCGACTCCTTCTTTGTTTACCAACTGTTTGGCAGCAGTTACATATTGATTTCCCGGACCGAATATTTTATACACCTGAGGAATGCTTTCTGTCCCGTAAGCCATTGCAGCAATCGCCTGTGCTCCTCCCACTTTAAAGATTTTCTGGATCCCTAATATGGAAGCCGTGTACAGAATGGCAGGATGGATCTTTCCCGTTTTATCCGGGGGGGTACAAAGAATAAGCTCTTCACATCCGGCAATATTCGCAGGGACTCCCAACATCAGGATCGTGGAAAAAAGCGGAGCGGTCCCTCCCGGGATGTACAATCCTACTTTCGTGATCGGAACGCTTTTTCTCCAGCATACTACTCCTGGAGTCGTTTCTATTTTTTTTATTTCCTCCCGTTGAGCAAGGTGAAACTTTTCTATGTTAACGCGGGCGGTATCAATCGCCTTCTTCAGGTCATCCGCCACCAATCCGGTTGCTTCCTGAATTTCAGCTTCGGAAACAGCCAGTTTCTCCAGGGCTATTTTATCAAATTCAAGCGTAAACTTTTTTAACGCTTCGTCTCCTTTTTCTTTTACCTCTCTCAACACAGGGACTACTCTATCCTCAAGACTTTTTGTCTCAAAAACAGGACGTTTTAAAATGTCTTCCCAATCTTCCCTCTTAGGATATTTGATATAATTCATGTTTTT
>CAYTGJ010000097.1:10118-14533 GCA_964437245.1 uncultured Chitinophagaceae bacterium | reverse complement strand
CCCCCCTATTGCGTTTGAATACTACTGAATGATCTTTTCAATAGGAATCACCAGAATGCCTTCGGCTCCTGCTTCTTTCAGTTTTCCGATCACATCCCAAAACTGATCTTCCTTCACCACGGAATGCAACGAACTCCATCCACTTTGGGCCAGTGGCATCACTGTAGGACTCTTTACTCCCGGAAGTAATGCCGTGATTTTATCCAAAGACTCATTCGGAGCGTTCAGCAAAATATATTTTGTATTCTTAGCGGTTTTCACGGAAGTGATCCGGAAAAGCAATTCATCAATGATCTTCTTTTTCCCTTCTGACAAAGAAGGATTGGCGATCATGATCGCCTCCGAACGGTACACTACATCTACTTCCTTCAATCCGTTGCTGATCAACGTACTTCCGGAGCTTACTATATCGCAGACAGCATCCGCCAGTCCTATGCTCGGAGCTATCTCCACTGATCCGCTGATTTCATGAATAAATGCTTTTACACCGTTGTCAAACAAATAATCAGAAAGGATATTTGGATAAGACGTAGCAATCTTTTTCCCTTCAAGGCTTTTTATTCCGTTATAATCAAGTGTCTTTGGTACTCCGATCGACAGACGACAACGGGAGAAACCTAAACGGTCTACCGTAGTGACATTTTTTTTCTGTTCAGAAGCTACGTTTTCCCCGATAATTCCGATATCAGCTACGCCATCTGCTACATATCCCGGAATATCATCGTCTCTCAGATACAAAATCTCCAGGGGGAAATTATAGGCAGAAGATTTCAGGGTAGCACCGCTGCTGCTAAAATCAATACTGCACTCTTTAATTAATTTTATCGAATCTTCACTCAGCCTGCCTGATTTCTGGATCGCAAGTCTTAAAACTTCACTCATGGTTTCCTTATTTTTGGTGGGCAAAAATAATCATAGAAAATTGAAAAACAGTATAAATTCAGTAATATTACTGGTAAAAATATCAATAGAACGTCCCGGATTAAATTTTAAGATACAAGATGTCCGATACCGGATTCCAGAGAAAAAAACACAAAACCATTGACCTACCCATTCAGAACAGACCTGTTTTTGCGTAGAAATTATGAATACTCTGTGACAACTGTCATAAACTCCCGGATCTATCTTGGATCTGGCATATTGAATCGGATATACTGGAATTGTATTAAATTTAATCCGGAACATTCTAACTATCTAATTTCTTGCATAACTTGGACAGAGATTCAACGCTCTTAAAATCTTAAAAAGCCATGCCAAAAGTACCCTTCAACGAACGATTCAAATATTGGGTTGATAATATCATCAGCAAAGGTACACCCGCACTGATCATAGGTCTGGGAATCGTCTTCTTTTCTGTAGCCTTTATTACCGGTGTTTTTGTATACGTGGCACACATTTCAGAAGAGAACAGTCCTACTATGGATTTTTATGAATCATTCTGGCAAAGTCTCATGCACGTAATCGATCAGGGGACCGTGACAGGAGAATCCGGGTGGGCCTACCGAATCATCATGTTTCCCGTTTCACTCATAGGAATCTTACTGGTTTCCACGCTTGTATCAATTCTGAATGCCGGTTTCCAGGTCAAGCTGGATGAGATGAAAAAAGGTAAATCCATCATTCTTGAAGAAAACCAGACCGTGATCCTTGGATGGTCTTCCAAAATTTTCCCCATCGTTTCCGAACTGATCCTTGCCAACTTGAATCAACGTAAATCCTGCATTGTAATCCTCGCCGATATGGATAAAACACAAATGGAGGACGAACTTAAACTCAAAGTAGGCAATACTGGAAAAACCAAAGTGATCTGCCGCAGCGGTAATCCCATTGATGTAGACGATCTGAAAATTGCCAATCTCAATCATGCCAAATCGATCATCATCGTAGCTCCGGAAGAACCCAAAGCAGATACCTATGTGATCAAAACCATCATGGCGATCGTCAACAGTCCCGCACGTAAAAAAGACCCGTTCAATATTATCGCCGAAATTACCAAGGATATCAATAAAGATATTGCCAAACTGGTAGGGAAAGAAGAAGTAACCATTCTCGTAGGAAATGAAGTCATTTCAAAAATAACGGTCCAAAGCAGCCGTCAGTCCGGTCTAAGTATCGTCTATAGTAATCTTTTAGGATATGCTGACAACGAGATCTATATCCAACCTGTTCAAAATATAGCCGGACATACTTTCGAAGAACTGTTGTACGGATTTGAAGATATTTGTGTGATCGGTATACGTTTTGCCGACGGACATGTACAAATCAATCCTCCCCTTGACACCGTACTCACCAAAGACGATCATCTTGTGATCATTGCCGAAGACGATATCGATCTGACCTACCATCATAAAGACAAACAAATACGGGAACTGCCTCCGGGGACGTTTCTAAAAAACAATGGTTTTGAAGTCCATAAAACACTCATCCTCGGCTGGAACAACAATGCCAGAATTGTAGTAAAAGAACTCGACAACTATGTTCGTCCCGATTCCGAAATACTTGTCATGGCCGAAGGCGACGGACTCCCTGATAAAATACAACAGCTCTCCTCTGAACTCTCTAACCAAAACATAACCTACCTGAACGCTGATATCAACGACCGTAATGAACTGAACAAACTCGATCTGAAGCACTATAATCATATCATCATTATGAGTTATTCAGACGATTATCCGCTACAGGAAGCCGATGCGATCACCCTCATTACGCTGATGAATATCCGTGACATCCTCAGCAAGCTGGACCATAAAATAAGCCTTGTCACCGAAATGCTGGATCTTAAAAACCGGGCACTTGCAGATCTTTCCAAAGCCGACGACTTCATCATCAGTGACAGAATGATCAGTCTTATCCTGGCACAGCTTTCGGAAAACAAGGAATTATCCATAGTATTTGACGATCTGTTCGATGCAGAAGGTAATGAAATATACATTAAACCTTACTCCAACTACATGCCTCCCGGTACCGTGGCTGATTTCTACTCTGTCATCAAAGCAACGACCCTCCAAAACGAGATCGCATTCGGATACATTAAAGAAAAATACTCGGACAATCCGGATAAAAATTATGGAGTAGTGTTGAATCCGAATAAATCCGAACAGATCGAGTTTTCCGATGGCGACAAGATCATTATGATCGCAGAAGAATAATGAACCGAACCTCTGATCTCCCCGGTAAAAAAGCAATGAATAAAATTCCGGTCCTAATATGCCTCTGATTCCATCCTCCTATAAACGGCCGGACCTGCTCTGTTCAAGACATCTGGAAACCATCTACCCCGTAGTCTTTCGCAATGTATCAGATGTACACTATCAGCGTGAGCGACTGGAACTCCCCGACGGAGATTTCCTGGACCTTGACTGGATCAGAAACGGGAATCCCCGCCTGCTCCTTCTTTCCCATGGGCTGGAAGGGAACACAGAAAGTAAGTACCTGAAGGGAATCGCCAGGGCCGGTAGCAATGCCGGATATGATATACTCACCTGGAATTACCGTGGATGCAGCGGTGAAATGAATCGCAACTTCCGTTTTTACCACAGCGGAGAATCTCATGACCTTGATCTCCTGGTTCAGTATGTGCTTAGAAACTATACCTATCAAAGTATAGGCATGATCGGGTTTAGCGTAGGTGGCAATATCACGTTAAAATACCTGGGAGAAAAAGGGACACAACTCCCTCCTGTTATAAAAGCTGCCGTTACGTTCTCAGCCCCCTGCGATCTGAAAGCCGGTGCCGAACACATGGCCAAAAGAATAAGTAAATTTTATATGAACCGCTTTCTGAAAAATCTCCACCGGAAAGTGATCGCCAAAGCTCAACAATACCCGGACTTGATCAACGACCAGGGATTTCACCAGATCAAAAATTTCCTGCAGTTCGACGAGCGCTACACTGCGCCTATTCATGGATTCAAAAATGCCTCCGAGTACTACAAAACCTGTAGTTCACTTTTTTATATCCCACAGATCAGCATTCCTGCTCTACTCGTAAGTGCGATGAACGATCCGTTTCTTGTCAAAGAATGTTTCCCGTTTGAACAAGCCAAAGCCAACCCGTTCTTTTTTCTGGAAACTCCTGACAAAGGAGGACATTGTGGATTTTATCAAAACAATTCCAATGGCAACTACTGGTCAGACAACCGGGCACTCGAATTTCTAAGCACCTACCTGTAAAACACTCCCGGGGAATTGTAATAATATCTATCCGGGGGATCCTAAAAGTATATATTTTCTTATATTTCCATGATCAAACACCAAACGTTCCTGATATTTTGAACATTAACAGACTATTCAAACGTAAAAATCCACTCGAGATACCGCAGGAATCCAGCCAAGGGCTGGTCAGGAACCTTGGATTCCTGGACCTCACCTCCATGGGAATTGCTGCAGTGATCGGAGCAGGAATTTTCGGAACG
>CAYTGJ010000097.1:0-10108 GCA_964437245.1 uncultured Chitinophagaceae bacterium | reverse complement strand
GCCAGCTTTGACGGTGGTCCTGCCGTTTCCCTGTTATTTATTTTTACTGCCGTTGCCTGTCTGTGTTCTGCCCTTTGCTATGCCCATTTTGCTTCTTCCGTCCGGAGTTCCGGCAGCGCTTATACCTATGCCTATGTAGCATTCGGTGAAATTATTGCCTGGATCATTGGCTGGGACCTGCTGATGGAATACGCCATCGGAAATATAGCAGTAGCCATTTCCTGGTCCGATTACTTTACCTCACTGCTTCGAAACCTCTACATCCCCTTCCCAGAATACCTGTCCGTTGATTATCTTTCCGCCCGGAAGCTCTACTCCGAATACCTTTCCCTTCAGGGACAGACCGGCAATCCTCTGGTACAGGAAGGATATAAAGCCTGGACGAATGCTCCCCGCATTGGTAATTTCAGAATTATACTGGATGCTCCTGCCCTTTTCATCAACCTGGCAATCACCTGGCTTGTATACATCGGGATCAAAGAATCAAAAACCACCGGCAACCTTCTTGTATTTATAAAACTGCTGGCCGTATTACTGGTGATCAGTGCAGGTGCTTTCTACATCAACCCGGAACACTGGACTCCTTTTGCCCCCAACGGACTTTCGGGAATCTTTAAAGGTACAGCAGGTGTATTCTTTGCCTACATCGGGTTTGACGCAATCTCCACCACTGCAGAAGAATGTAAAAACCCGCAAAAAGATCTTCCCCGTGCCATGATATGGTCGTTGCTGATCTGCACCGTCTTATACGTAGCGATCGCGCTGGTATTAACAGGAATGGTCCATTATACAGAGCTTAATGTAGGAGACCCGCTGGCCTATGTATTCGAAAAACATAATCTCACGTTTCTATCGGAAGTAGTAGCCATCAGTGCTGTAGTAGCCATGACCAGTGTAATGCTGGTATTCCAGCTGGGACAGCCCCGGATCCTGCTCAACATGAGCCGGGACGGATTACTGCCTTCGGCCTTCGGAAAAATTCATCCTAAATTTAAAACGCCTTCTTTCGCAACCGTTATTACCGGTTGTATGGTGGCCCTGCCTATTCTTTTTCTGAATCATGCTACCGTGACCGATCTATGCGCCATCGGTACCTTATTTGCTTTTTCCATTGTTTGTGCTGGAGCTTTGATCGATAAAAACTCAAACACCTCTTTCAAAATTCCTTACTACAACTCCCGATATATCGTTCCTTTATCGTTTCTTACTCTTACCGGCGCACTCTACCTGTGGAACAGGGAAAATTTCCTTCTTTTCTTCTCCGCTTTCCATGTAGACAACATCACGTTATGGCTGTTTATCGCCTATGCATTTGTTATTTCCTGGCTCTCCTTTTCTAAAAATCTTTCGTTTATTCCGATAGCCGGTCTCAGCTGTAACCTGTATCTGATCAGTGAACTGGGACTTACAAACTGGCTACGTTTCGGAATCTGGCTGCTCCTGGGATTAGTCGTTTATTTTTTATACGGATACCGGAGAAAACAATAATATAACTCACCCAGTCTCACATCGATCAAAGTCTCCAGTCATCCAGACGAAAAATATCGTCTCTGTTTTTATAAATGTATTTCAACGATCTGTCAAAATCTTTTTTCACCACAGCGCTCAGGTATTTTCTCCAATCCGGTTTTTCTTCCTTCCGGTAAAAAGCGGAAAGCGCAAGTGCATATCCCCATTCAGGAGGTTTCATATATCCAATGCTGCGGTATCCCCAACGATCTGTTTGGGTATAAAACTGAAAACTCGTGTTCGCGTTAAAGACTCCAAATCCAAAAAAAGCAGCGGCCAGATCGGTCAATAATTCATCGTTCAACAAAATCCTGCCTTCTCCCAACAGTTTCACATGACAAAGTTCATGCACGAGTGTAGCCACAAGGTTTTCCGGTTCTGCCAGCAACTTACGGTCTACCGCAATCGTATATTTTTCATTGCTCAGCTTATTTAAAAATAAACCGGCTGCAGCAGGTTTCTGTTTATCGTTTTCCAGAAAAAGTGTAGAACCGCCCATATTGATTTCCGTCAATCCTGTAGTAAAAAAGTCAAGCTGAAGATCCGTAAGAGCGATTTTAAGGCTGCCGGCAATAATCGTTAACACGGCCCAGGCAGACTCCTCCGAATGATCCCAGTGAACGGGAAAATCCTGCTCCGACGGCACGTAGACCTGACGCTCTTCGTGTTTAAAATCTTTAAACTCTTTTGTCAGCCATTTAAAATGATACTCATACCATTTGCGGGTATCATAATCAAGCGGTTCATAATTTGAGTTAAACAATCCAAACATATAAAAAGATATCTTCCCTCCATAAAAGCAAGAAACCCCGCAGCAATGCTGCGGGGTTTCTTTTTCCCGGTGTTCCTTATTCCGGTATAATGGTCATTTCCACTCTTCTGTTTTTATGACGTCCTTCGTCCGTATCATTGCTGGCTACAGGACGGGTCTCTCCAAAACCATCAGTAGTGATCCGGTCTCCCGCTACCCCTTTGCTTTCAAGGTATCTCTTCACGGAAGCCGAACGGCGTTTCGACAGATCCATATTCATTTCATCGTCTCCTACACTGTCGGTATGCCCTTCCAGGTACAACTTATACTTCGGATTGTTGCGCAGTATCTTGGCCAATGCATCCAGCGACTGGAACGAGGAAGATACAATCACATCTTTATTGGTTTCAAACAGCAGGTTATTGAAAGCGCTCTGCAACGCATCAGCATCCGCTTTTTTGAGTTCAGGACATCCTTTGTTTTTCTTGACTCCCGGTACTTTCGGACATAAGTCACTATAGTCGTCAATACCATCCTTATCTGTATCAATGAATGGAGGAGGACAACCCTGGAATTTTTCTATCCCCGGCACATCCGGACATTTATCGTCTTTATCAGGAATACCATCCCCATCAGTATCGGGACATCCTCTGAATTTGGCTATCCCCGGTACATCCGGACACATATCTTCATTATCCTTGATTCCATCGTTGTCACGGTCTCCCCATGGACAACCTTTATTTTCCTTAGGACCTTTCTCATCTTTACATTCATCCTCATAATCGTATACTCCGTCAAAATCACTGTCGTACGGACATCCGAAAGGTGTTACCGGTTCTCCTTTCGGAGTATGAATACATTTATCTCTCCCATCAGGTACTCCATCTCCATCACTATCCTTATCAGGGTATATAGGCGTATACTTCTCTCCTTTTTTCTCTTTCTTACGTTTTTTATATTTCTTGGTATTCTTTGGATTCTGAGCCATCAGATCGGCTACTGGAAAACAACTTAGCATCAAAAACGTAGCTGCTATAAATAGGTATTTCATTATGGATCGGTTTGGGTTAAAATGTTTTCTACGTAAACTACTAAAATTAGTTCTATATCACAATTTTACTCACGATAATTGTGCCAGACTGTCTTCCAAGGTTTTAATTTTGGATTCAGCATCGGATTTTTTCTGACGCTCATTGGCAATCACCTGAGGCGGAGCACTTGATACAAATTTTTCGTTACTCAGTTTCTTATCTACAGAAACGAGAAATCCTTTCAGGTATTCCAGTTCTTTCGTCAGCGCTTCACGTTCTTTTTCAGAATCCACCTGACCCGCAAGCGGCACCATCACTTCATCCGTGCGAATCATAAAGCTTACCGCTCCGTCAATGGTATTGGTAAAGTTAAGTGCGGTAATATTCGCCAGTTTACAGATCGTGCCTTCAAATTTCTGATAGGCAGAAGGGTCAGCAGCCTTGATGATCAATTCCAGCGGATTCTTCGGCGACAATTGTTTCGAGCTTCTCAGATTTCTCACCTGAGCAACTGTTTCAAAAGCAATTTCAGCAGCCATCAGAATAGACACATCTGCTTTTTGAGTAACCGGAAACTCGGCTACACAAATACTTTCGCCTTCTTTTCTTTCTCTCAACTCCTGCCAGATCTCTTCCGAAATAAACGGCATCAACGGATGAATGACTTTCATAAGTTTTTCAAACAGCAGAATCGTGGCATCGTAAGATCCTTTATCGATCGGCTGTTCAAACCCAGGCTTGATCATTTCAAGATACCAGGCACAGAACGAATCCCATACCAGTTTATAATTGGTCATCAACACATCCGACAACCTGTATTTACTGTAATGTTCTTCAGCCTCTGCCAGTGCTTCATTCAGCTTGGCCTCCATCCATTCAATCGCCACCTTGTTATTTTCAGGCATTGGTGCGTCCATCGTTTTCCAGCCCTTTACCAAACGGAATGCATTCCATACCTTATTGGTAAAATTTCTTCCCTGCTCGCAATATTTTTCATCAAACAACAGGTCATTTCCGGCAGGAGAGCTCAGCAACATTCCAAACCTCACACCATCTGCGCTGTATTTTTGCATAAGTTCGATCGGATCCGGTGAATTGCCCAATGACTTGGACATCTTTCTTCCTTGCTTATCACGCACGATCCCCGTCAGGTAAACATCCTTAAATGGTTTCTGGCCGCGAAACTCGTATCCTGCCATGATCATTCTGGCTACCCAGAAAAAGAGGATCTCCGGAGCAGTCACCAATACATTGGTAGGATAATAGAACCTGATCGCATCGTTGTCCGGATCTTCAAATCCGTCAAATACGGAGATCGGCCACAACCAGGAAGAATACCATGTATCCAGTACATCTTCGTCCTGGGTGATCTCTTCCGGTTTAAATGTAAGCTTCTTCTCCTTGAATTTTTCGATGGCTTCTTCCAGGGTCTTGGCCACTACATGTTCTCCCGACGGCAGATAGTATGCCGGGATTCTCTGTCCCCACCAGAGCTGACGGGAGATACACCAATCTTTTATGTTTTCCAGCCAGTGGCGGTATGTATTTTTAAATTTAGCCGGTACAATCTGAATCTCATCCTTCATCACATCTTCCAGTACCTGCGGATTCTGCCGAAGAAATTTTTTCATATCGACAAACCACTGTTTAGACAAACGGGGTTCAATCACTGCATCCGTCCGCTCAGAATATCCTATGCTATTTTTGATCTCTTCTGTCTTTGCCAGATACCCCAGTTCGTCCAGATGTTTTACGATCTCTTTTCTCACAGCAAAACGATCTTTTCCGGCATACGCTCCGGCCAGCTCATTGAACGAACCATCATCGTTCATCACATCAATGACCTCCAGATTATGTTTTTCGCCCAACTGATAGTCATTCATATCATGCGCAGGCGTTACTTTCAGGCATCCGGTCCCGAACTCCATATCTACATACTCATCCATGATCACCGGGATCACCCGGTTAATGATCGGCACCAATACTTTTTTCCCTTTCAAAAACTGATACCGCTCATCTTTCGGATTTACACAGATAGCAGTGTCTCCTAAAATGGTCTCCGGACGAGTGGTAGCCACTGTCAGGAAATTATCGGCAGTCAGTGTTGTTGCAGCCTGGTTATTGTCATCGACGATGACGTAACGAAGATGAAACAATTTAGAATTGACTTCCTTATGATGTACCTCTTCGTCAGACAAAGCTGTTTTCCCCTGAGGATCCCAGTTTACCATCCGTAACCCTCTGTAGATATAGCCTTTTTCATACATCCGGACAAACACTTCCGTCACTGCATTGGACAAAGAAGGTTCCATCGTAAAGCGGGTTCTGTCCCAGTCGACCGAAGCTCCCAGTTTTTTCAACTGTTCCAGGATGATCCCGCCGTATTTTTCTTTCCATTCCCAGGCATAGCTCAGGAATTCCTCTCTGGACAGATCGCTTTTCTTGATCCCTCTTTCGCGAAGCATTGCTACTACCTTGGCTTCCGTAGCAATGGAAGCATGATCCGTACCCGGTACCCAACAGGCCTCCTTGCCTTGCATTCTGGCTCTTCGAACCAATATATCCTGGATCGTATTATTCAGCATGTGCCCCATATGAAGTACCCCTGTTACATTCGGAGGAGGGATCACAATGGTAAAGGGTTCTTTTTCGCTTGGCTGGGAAGCAAAGAGTTTGTGGTCTAGCCAATAAGCATACCATTTATCTTCTACTTCACCCGGATTGTACGTTTTATTTATTTCACTCATTTTCAGAAAATAATTTTCAGGCGGTAAATATAAGCAAATTTAGCTGTTTAGCCCTCTGACTAGTTTTTGTAAGGGAAAATACTGACTATAAAATCTCTCTTAAAAAAGGCAACAGAAACAGCCTTATTCATTCCTGTTTTTTTCTTATATCATTCCCACTCGCTATCCCCCTCTCCCTTACGTTCCTACAATATTTATGATAAATATTTGATATTTTTTTCAAAAAACTATTGACGTTAGTTATCATTTTTAGTATGTTTGTACAAGAAGTTCTTTAAAAGCAAAAAATATTTAACATTAACAGTTTTCCATAGCTGGTTGAGAGTTCCGGGAGACATAATACAGAGCCCTCTGTATTCTCCCGGTTTTATTAAAAGCTATGAAAAATTGTTAATTTAAATAAGCATTTAAAGTTCCATAGCTGGTTGAGAGATCCGGGAGAGAATGGTGCAGAGCCCTCTGTACTTCTCCCGGTTTTTTTTTGCCCATATTCTTTAGTCACCTCCTCCATAAACCACAAAACACTGTTAATCAATTAAATAATTTAAATTTTAGCATCAAAGGATTCTTTTATCCTGAACATCGCTTCTTGCCTGTTTTTCAACACTGTCACTACCTATTCATTACCAGTAAATTAACCACTATATAATCAGAAAAAAGGAAGGTGCTGGCCACTTTATGCTTCAAAAAATACCTCTTTCGGGCGATTGTGGGACATTTTCCAAAAAATTATCTTTGTATCAGAAATGTATTTGCGGTTGCAATACCAAGACATTGACATTACTTAATGCAACGTCGTAAGAGACCACCATCTCTGCAATTAAACGGCTGCATTAAGTACCAGCATCTCTAAGCTATCGAGAAGTTACTCTGTCAACCAGCAGCTTATTTTTTCCGGATATTCTGATATTTTACAAAAAGGCAGAAAAACCTTCTGTCTTTTTGTATTTACTCCTTATCGCACTACGCTGCATTCCACCTTTAATTCCGTATCTTTGAAGCCCTATTAGTATATATGTATGTTGCCGGAATACCACAAACCTTCTACCTGGAAAACCCTTGGAATCATCCAGGAAGTAACGTTTAAGGCCTCTCTTTCGGGAGGTAAAGGCGGCCAGCATGTCAATAAAACCAGTTCAAAAGCAGAATTATACTGGACTCCCGCCCATTCCTCCCTACTGAATGAAGAATTCAAACAGAAGATCACCGAAAAACTTTCCAGGGAACTCAGTCAGGAGGGTGAATTACGACTCGTATGCGATGAAGAACGCAGTCTGCTCAAAAACAAGGAAAAAGTAGCGGAAAAATTTTACAAACTGTTAGCTTCTTGTTTTAAGATCAGGAAACCCCGGAAACCTACCAGGGTGCCAAAAGCGGTCATTGCCAAAAGACTAGACGCAAAAGCCAAGAGGAAACAAGTCAAACAAAACCGGAAAAAACTCTAACCTGCTACTGTTGTACAAAACGCCTGGCGACTACAGGCTCTTTCTGCCCGGATGCATAACTATAAAAACCACTACCGGTCTTTACTCCTTTTTCCCCTGCTTCAACCATCTCTACCAGCAAAGGACAAGGCGCATACTTCGGGTTTTTATCAAATCCTTCATACAATACATTAAGGATATATACACAAACCTCCAATCCTATTAAATCTGCCAGTCTCAAAGGTCCCATGGGATGAGCCATTCCCAGCTTCATGATCTCATCTATTTCTGCGACACCTCCTACTCCTTCGTACAGTGCATGAACAGCCTCGTTGATCATAGGCATAAGAATTCTATTGGAAATAAACCCTGGAGCATCGTTGACCTGTACCGGAATTTTTCCCAGCATCCGGGTGAGCTGCCCGATACGCTCACAGGTTTCCTCTGAAGTATCCTTCGCCCTGATCACTTCTACGAGTTTCATCACCGGTACAGGGTTCATAAAATGCATGCCGATCACTTTATCTTTACGGCGGGTCACAGCTGCGATCTCATGAATAGGGATTGAAGAAGTATTAGAACTGAGAATACATTCCTCCGGAGTAAGTGCATCCAGTTTTTTGAAAATATCCCGTTTGATTTCTTTGTTTTCTGTAGCGGCCTCTACAACAAGATCCGCCCCCGATACAGCTTCCGGAAGTGAGGTGTACGAGCGGATCCGTCCAAGTGTTTTTTCTTTTTCTACTTCCTCTATAGTGCCTTTGGAGACCTGCCGGTCCAGGTTCACAGAGATCGTCTTAAGTGCTTTTTGCAAAGCTTCTTCCGAGACATCAAAAAGGGATACCTCATATCCTGCCAGCGCAAAACTATGGGCGATACCATTTCCCATCGTACCAGAACCGATCACTGCAATATTTTTCATAACCAGAATTTATTAATGTATAAACATGAAAAAGAAAGCGAGTGAAGGTTATTCATGGCGTACCACTTTTCCACTCCCCGTCATCTCGATCTCCTTTACAAAATGGATGATCTGAGGTACTTTATAGGCAGACAGACGCTGACGGCACCAGGTTATCAGTTCGTCTGCCGTAGCAGTATGATTCTCGCGGAGTACCACTTTGGCTTCGACGATCTCTCCCATCAACGGATGTTTATTCCCAAAAATCTTAGAGAGCGCAACAGCCTGGTGTGCATTCAGTACGGTTTCCACCTCTTCCGGAAATACTTTATTCCCGGAAACATTGATCATTGATTTTTCCCGGCCTTCTACCTTCACCAATCCGGATCTTGTTTTAGAAGCAAGATCTCCGGTCATGAACCATCCGGCATTCAGAATTTCCTCTCTCTTCCGAGGAGGAGTAAGATACCCGTCAAACATCCCCGGGCCTTTGATGGCCAGCTTTCCGACTTCTCCCACCGGAAGGATATTATTCGCCTCGTCCAGGATCTCCACTTCGTAATCCGGCAATGCATGTCCCACCGCATCCGGATGCTCGGCGGATTTTGTATGATTGATGATCGGTAATCCTATTTCAATAATTCCATATGCCTGCGAAACATCAATGCCAAAACGGTCTTTAAAGGCAAGACAAGCTTCCAGCGAAACACCTGCCGAAGTCGAGATCACGGTCCGGAGAGAGGGCAGCATCACGCCCGTACTATCTCCGGCCAACATACGGATGTGCATCGGCGAAGCGTACAAAAGTGTGCCATGACACTTATTGGTATATTCCATGATCGTTTTCGCCATAAAATCTTTGACAATAGCGATCGCCGCACCATAATGGATATAAAGTACGATCGACACCATGAAATGGTATGCCATTGGGAGTACCCACACAACGGTATCTCCGGGGCCAAGCTGCAACGCCTTATTGGCTGCTTCTATACGCTCCAGAACCGATTGATGCGATACCACCACTCCTTTGGAACGGCCGGTGGTACCGGAGGTAAATCTTATAAAAGCCGGATGCTGTATATGAGGGGCAAACCGGTCTGTTGTACCAGCTCCGGTTTCTGCAAAACGGAACGCACCGATCGACATCGGGAGTTCTTCTTTACTTTCCAACGGCTGGAAAGGAGCACTTTTATCGTCTATCAGAAAATGAAGTCCGGCCTCCGCTACGATCTGTTCTATTTCCGATCTTCTCATCTGATGGGACAAAGGCATCACGGTAGCACCGGCCCCCAGTCCGGCAAAGATCCCGATGATAAACTGACGGCTGTTGCGCGCCATCACCCCGATAGCATTGCCGTCGGAAACACCCAGTGCCTTCAGCCGGCCGGCAAGCTGATCTACTTCTTTTTCCAGCTCCTTAAAGGTAAGGCTCCCGTACTCATCGTAAATAGCAGGACGGTCGCCCCACTGAAGGGCTGCTTTCTGTATGATCTCGTAAATATTCATGGTTAAAGCAAAAGGCTCCTAATACAGAGATTTATATTTTTCCGGATAGGCTTCACTCATTAGTTCATAAACACTGTCAAACACCTCTTCGGCACTTGGTTTGGAATAATAATCTCCATCCGTACCATAAGCAGGACGGTGCTCTTGTGCGGACAATGTTTTCGGTGCAGAATCCAGCCACTGGTAGGCATGCTGCTCTTCCAGCACTTTTTGCATCATATAAGCAGAAGCCCCGCCCG
>CAYTGJ010000096.1:0-17234 GCA_964437245.1 uncultured Chitinophagaceae bacterium | reverse complement strand
GTCAAACCAGGCTCTTTTATACCAGTCTCCGTCCCAGGCATGCCGATGAATATTTTGTTTCAGCAGCGTGGCGTGGTCAAGACATTCTTCTGCAAATACCGGATCTTTGTACAGTCTTGCTGTCTTTGAAAATTGTACCAGGATCTGGTAGAGAAAAAAGGCCATCCAGACACTTTCCCCTTTCCCCTCGGGTCCTACTTTATCCAACCCGTCGTTCCAGTCGCCCGTTCCTATGAGAGGAAGGCCGTGTTCTCCAAACGCCAGTCCCTTCCGGATTGCTTGTACACAGTGCTCATATACAGTTCCTGATTTCGAGGACTGGATCGGAAGATCGTAATAAGATTCTTCTCCTGCATTTAACTGACGTCCTTCCAGGAAGAAGGTCACTTCATTTAAAACAGAAAGATCGCCCGTATGTACGAGGTACTGGGAAGTGATGAACGGAAGCCATAAGAAATCATCGGAACATAAGGTTCGGACTCCTCTTCCTGCCGGTGGATGCCACCAGTGTTGTACGTCGCCTTCTATGAACTGACGGGAGGAGCAAAGCAATATTTGCTCACGAGCCAGTTGAGGTGCTGTGTGCAACAGGGAAATTACATCCTGCAACTGATCCCGGTATCCGAAGGCACCTCCGGATTGATAATATCCGCTCCGGCCCCAGAGTCTGGATGACATGGTCTGATAGGTGAGCCAGCCATTGGTAAGGATATTGGTGGCGACATCGGGGGTTTCTACCTGGATGGCCCCTACTGTTTTTTGCCAATGTGCCCGTATGTTTTTCAGCGATTCATGCGCTGCTTCTGTTCCTTTGAATTTTTTTACCAGTTCCCGTGCTTGGTAAAGATCATTTGCTGCTCCCAGTTTGAAGATGATTTCGTATTCGGTCCCGTTTTCGAGATCGAAGTGAACTTGTAGTGCCGCGCATGGATCAAGTGCCAGTCCGGTCTTTCCCGAAAGCCTCTGTCGGTATAGTGCATCCGGATTTTTTAAGCTCCGGTTTCGCCCTATGAATTCGGTACGGTCCGCAGTGAAGGTTTTCTTATAATGATTCACCTCAAAAAACGCTACCCTGTTTCCGAATTCAGTATTGTAGGGATTCCGGGCAAAAATGGCCCCGGTATCAGGATCGGTTTCGGTATGGATGTACATGCTTGTCTTCATGCGGTTGTTGCCCAATACCCATTCGGTATAACCAGTTGCAGAAAGTTTTCGGGGTTTTCCGGACAGATTCCGTATTTTCAGTTGTGTGAATTTGACAGGAGATTCGAGGTCTGCATGTACAGTCATTTCTGTGTAAATACCGTCTTCGAGGTGTTCGAAAACGGTATATCCAAAACCATGGCGGGTGATGTACGGAGTGCTTCCTCCTGCCGGCAGCAGGGTAGGAGACCAGAAATGACCGGTTTCTTCGTCTCTCAGATAGAAAGCCTCTCCTCCCAGGTCACTTACCGGATCATTGTTCCAGGGAGTGAGTCTGAATTCATAAGCATTCTCCGTCCAGGTATACGCTACACCGCTTTCAGACACTACTGTGCCAAACCCGGGATTCGCAATCACGTTCACCCATGGAGCGGGAGTGGTTCTTGTTTTTTCGATATGGATAACATACTCGTCTCCTGCCGGAGTAAAACCTCCCAGCCCGTTAAAGAAAACAAGATTCTGCGGTATGGTGATTCCTTCCTTGTCAGGCTGGTATTGCAGCGGAGGAATCAGGTAAGGAACGGTGATCCTGGCGGGCCGTTTACGTTTTACCTGGTCCTCCAGGCTTCCTTCTTTGTCAGAAATAATTATTCTTGCAACAGTCTGGAATAATACCCGGTCTTCATTGGAGATCTGGTCGGCAGCACGCACATATATTCCTGCTGGCCGGTCGTTTAGCTCTACTGGTACAAGTGCAAGGATTTCATTTTGAAATACCTGCCGGTAGCCCGTATGTTCTTCGTTCCAGATGATCAGGTCTACAGCAATCCCTTTCTGGCGCCAGTAAGAGTGAGCCTGTATCAGTTGTTTGACGAGGAGTAGATTGTTTTGCTGTTCTATTTTCAACAGTACAATCGGAAGATCGCCGGAGATGGAATAGCCCCACAATCCGGATTGTCCGCGGCGGTTACTGATCAGAATGGAAGGATCTGCCCGGAAAGAAGGATCCATGAAGAGGATAGAACGCGCAAGCCGGGTATAAAGCTGCGCATCGGCGGCGGAAGCATTAAGTTGCCGGAGTACTACCTGGCTATGGGTCCAGGCCAGTTCGAATACACGGTCTTTATGATGTTTGTCCTGGTATTTGTCGATTAGAGACAGGCTGTTTTCCCTGGTCTCCGTCATTCCGGTGATCATGTCAAATGTGACCGTTTCATCTGCATCCAGCGTTATCCTGTATCGGATCGAGACGATCGGATCCAGTACAGATCCCTGGCTTCCGGAAAGTATGCCGGATTGCTTCAGTGCGTTCGGAGAGGCTGTTGTATTCCCTCTTCCGATGAATTTCATACGGTCGGTCTCATAGGAGATTTCTTCTGCCTTTTTGTGATGCAGAGTTACCAGGTGAAAAAGACAGGGAGGACTTTCCTGTGCCGAACGTGGCCTCCGGGTACACACGATGGCGTGTTGGGCCGGAATGATTTCTGTTTGTACGAAAAGATTGCTGAAAGCGGGTTGGGCAATATCGGCTGCAGCATTATTCAATACTACTTCTGCATAGCTTGTGATTTCCAGTACTCTCTTTCTCCCCGACCGGTTGGTAAGCATGATCCTTCGCATCTCAATGTCGTCTTCCGGTGATACCAGGATTTCTGTATGGGTCTCTATTTCTCTGTAAAGGAGTCTGAAGTCGCTTCGCCCCTTGGAGAAGGCCGCCTCGTAGCGGTCTCCTTTGATCAGGGTAGGTTGATAGGTATTGGACCAGAAAGTGTTTTCCTCAAGATCGCTGATGTAGCAAAAAGTTCCCCAGTTGTCGGAAGTGACATCTTCCCGCCAGCGTGTGACAGACTGGTTTTTCCAACGGCTGTACCCGCCGCCGGAATTGGTGACCATCACATGGTATTTTCCGTTGGATAGTAAATGGATCTCCGGAATAGGAGTGTTCGGTGTCCGGATGACCCTTGCTTCTGCACCTCCGGATACCGCAGGCATTTCGGATACGGTAGAAGTATGAGCAAAGAAGCGGGTCGCTTTCGGAATTCTTTCCTGTAAAAGCAACAGAGTAGCTTTGAACAGAGGTTCTGCTTCAAATAGTTTTTGCATGGGCTTGTCAAGAAGCAGGTAGGCCAATGAGAGAAGGCTCATTCCCTGGTGATGTGCCATGTAGGAATAGACAATGGAGTGTGATTGACCTCTTGGTACTCTGGAAGGAGTGTAGTCGATCGCTTCGTAAAAACCGTAGCGGCCTTCAAAACCTTTTTCAGAAAGAACTTCCAGGTTTTTGCAGGCTTCTTCCGGTGCTACCATCAGCGATAGAGCAGTGGCATAGGGGGCAATGACAGAATCTTCTTCCAACCCTCTTTTTAATCCCAGGCCGGGAGCACCGAAGGCCTGGTACTGATAATGGGAACTGGCATTGATCATGCTATAGCCGGATTCGGAGATTCCCCAGGGAAGTCCCCGTTGTTTCCCGTATTTTATCTGCCAGTGTACCGCCGATTTGCAGGTCTGATCCAGCAGGGTGTTTTCATAGGCCGGCATGACCAGCAAAGGCATCAGGTATTCAAACATAGATCCGCTCCAGGAAAGCAGTACAGGACGTCCGCCGGTATTGGTGAGCAGTCGCCCGAGGGCAAACCAGCTTTCTTCCGGAAGTTTTCCTTGTGAGATTCCTACATAGGAAGAGAGCCTGGCTTCTGAAGCCAGCAGATCGTAATAACTCCCGTCCAGATGATGTTCTTGTACATTATATCCGATGGAGAGCAGGTTGCTGTTTTTGTTGTATAGAAAATCCCATTCCATATCAGCCAGGTCTGTACTTTTGATGGCCAGGGTTTCAAAAGCCCTGATCCTCTCTTCTGTGATCAGAAGTGTTTCCGCTACAGCGTTCTGCATTGATCTAAGCCAGGAGGATTCTTCTTGTGTATGGTCGTCCAGAAGGAGTAGTGTGATCTGGTCTCTTAGCGTTCCTGCACTGCTGAATAGTTCCGCAAGGGTGGCTGGCTCTGTATCGCGGAGAACAGAAAATTTGGCCGGAGCTGTCTCCAGCAGAAACCATGGAGTGTAAAGTGTTAATTCGGAGTGTAAGTGTTCCAATTGTTTCGTAAAACGTTTTTTCCACCAGTGTACCTCGCTTTCAGGATGTGAAGGTATTTTCTCTAATATAGCAGGACTCCCGTTGGTAAGCGTATCGATACAGTCTTTGTAGTACTTGTAGTCGTTGGGATCATTTTCTTCGGCCTTTTGCAGGATATCGAGCAGTGGGGTAAGTGTATTGGCCTCTCTTTTTGAAAGCTGTTCAGACAGCACCCATAGCGTGTCCTGAAGCCCTGAGAAAGTTTTGGTTCCTATGACCGGCTGACCGGGTATGGCGAGCATTCCTTGTTTTAATACCAGCAGGTGTCCGGCCAGATTTCCGCTGTCCACACTGGAGATGTATTTAGGAAATAAAGGGGCCAGGGTTTCGGTATCGTACCAGTTGTAGAAATGTCCCTTATACCGTTCCATTTTGTACAGGCTGCTGATCGTATGAGAGGTACGTTCGAGCAACTGGCCTGAAGTAATATATCCGAAGTCAAAGGCAGAAATGTTGGACAGCAGGGAGAGTCCTATGTTGGTAGGAGAGGTCCTGCGTGCCAGGATCGGGACAGGTTGTTCCTGATAATTATCAGGAGGAAGCCAGTTGTCTTCCGGCTGTATGAATTGTTCGAAGAATCCCCACGTTTTTCTCGTTATTTTCCGCAGGAAAACGATCTGTGCGTCTTTCAGTGTACGGGCTTCATCTTCTACCGGCTGGCTGATCCACCAGGCAATGAACGGCGACAGAAACCATAATAATATAATGGGAATGACCATGAGCAGGGTAATGGGACGGAAATCCGCAAGATACAAGGCTGCACCGAAGGAAATGACCAGCTCCGGCCACATGGTTTTATAATAGGCATACAGACTTGCAGGATCGGAAGCTTCTTCGCTGGCAAATGTATTCCATTCCAGCAGTTTTTTTCGAGTGATCAGCATTCGCCATAAAGTCAGACTGATGGCCTTCAGGTTGGAATAAGCTTCGTAAGGGAGACAGATAAAGGCGAAGAGTGTTTTTCCGGCTATGTCAAAGGTATTGCGTATCGAATTTCGCAGATGATGGATTATCGCTACTTCTCTTGGTTTTCTGAGAATATCCCAGAGTGACGTGATTACGATCGGGATCACAAACATTCCGCATACAGCAGAAGTCCAGAAGGAAGAGGAGGGAAGAAGGATCCATCCTGTCAGCATAAAGACTGTCAGAGCAACCGGAACGATACTGCGCCGGATGTTGTCGAAAATTTTCCAGCGGGAAAGTGTGGAGAGCGGGTTTTTCTCCCAGTTTTTTACCGGCCCCCGTACGAACGGAAGGAACCAGGAAAAGATCTGCCAGTCGCCCCGTATCCAGCGGTAAAACCGTTTTATATCGGACCGGTAGGTGCTGGGGTATTTTTCGAACAGTTGCACATCGCTGAGTAGTCCGGAACGGACATAACATCCTTCCAACAGGTCGTGACTGAGTATTGAATTTTCACAGAAACGTCTGTCGAGTGTTTTCTGAAAAATGTCTACATCGTAAATCCCTTTGCCGATAAAAGAACCTTCTGCAAACAGATCCTGGTATACATCGGAGCAAGCCCTGGTATAAGGATCGATTCCGGAATCACTGGTATTCATACGGGTATAGAGCGAACCTGTTGCTTCCGGCAGATTCAGGTTGACCCTTGGCTGAAGGATACCATATCCTTTGGTGACACGCTGCTTCTTTTCGTCGTACCAGGCATGGTTCAGGGGATGCGCCATCGTGGCCACTAATTTCCATGCGCTCCCCATCGGTAGTTGAGTGTCAGCGTCCAGTGTGATGACGTATTTTATTTCAGGGAAAACAGACGGGTCGCCGGAGATCACAGAGAAGTGCTCCTGACCGTTTCCTCTCAGCAATGAGTTGAGCGCTTCCAGTTTCCCTCTTTTTCGTTCATAGCCCATCCAGGCATTTTCTTTGGGATTCCAGCGGCGGGGACGGTGGAAAAAATAAAAAAGATCGTTGTGCTCATGTTGATATTTTTGATTCAGAGCATTGATTCGTGTACGGGCCAGTGTTATCAGCGCATCGTCCTGTGGGAGATTTTCCGAAGAGGCATCGGTAAAATCGGTGAGCAGCCCGTAATGCAGATGTGCATGCCGGTTGGCCAGGAATCTTACTTCCAGAGCTTCTACCAGTTTTTCTACTTCTTCGGGATTGGTCAGCAGGGAAGGAACTACTACCATGGTGCGGCAATTTTTGGGAATGTTTTTCGAAAAATCCATTTTGGGTAATAAATGAGGTCTGACCAGCAGGGTGGAAAAGAAGTTGACCACAGATACCGCAAGCTGGCTACTGCAAATCACAGACAGTATTCCGATGAGCAGAGTGATCCGGTAGCTGGATGTTTCATCGTAAGCTTTGAGCATGAAAGCCCCACTGATCGAAAGGGTCAGTATACTGATCGAGAAGAGGTACAGGGCCAGTGTGTTTTTGGACAGGATCCGCTTTAATTTTTCAGAAAATGTCACAGGCATCTTGGCCCGTTTTTGTGTTTCACATAGTCCCGGGCCTATCAGGTAGTGCCCTACATGGGAAGTTCGCTCGTCTGCCTGATCGGTTTGGGAAGACTCATGCGAAAGCTCTACCGCTATTTTCGCTACTTCGTATTCTGGTATTTTACTTTTCTTGGCGATGTCTTCTATGATATGACGGTACCGGTCGCGGGTAGCAAAATCCATTAGAGTATATGTACCCGATGAGTCCTGGCGGAGTGTTTGTTCTACCACGCTGTGTTGTTCTACAAAGTTACGCCAGTCCATCGTGCCCAGCAACCGGAGACTTCCTATACTGTTGCTCATCGATACCTGGTCGGCAGCTTGTTTCTGGCTTTCGGCATTGATAAATTCATTGCTGGTGACACCGGTGTCGGAAAGTTGCAGTTCTATCCAGTTCAGAGACAGTGCTAGGTCCGCTCCTTTTCCTCTTAGTTGACGGGAAAGTTCGGATACAAATGCACTTACCATAGGAGGATTGGTCCGGGCCATGTCTGCGATGACCAGGATCATATTCTTCGGGTTCTTTTCAGCCATTTCCAGCATTTGTCTTGCCCAGTAGTCGGCAAGGTTGGCATCCAGCCGGTCTATGGCTACATGAGCGGCTACTCTTCGAAGGTTTTCAATGAGCCCGAGACGGAGCATGATCGGGATCGCCCAGAGTTCTCCCAGTTGGAGAGGAGTGACCGACTGGTAAGCTTTGATAAAGCCACTGAGACTCTCTATGTCAACGCGCCCGTCGTTGTGGGAGATCACTCTTAATACAATATCGTAAATCCTTGCCATTCCGGGGGTAGATCCGTTGGACAATTGAGGAAGGTCTTCACTGTAATCTTTTGGGAAATGAAGTTTGGCACTGCTGATATTTTCCTCAATAAGATAAAAATTGTCGATCAGCCATTCTCCTGCCGGAGGGATCTGATGCTTTTTCCGGATGGATTCCGCCAGGAGTTTTCGTACTTCATGCAGGACTACTTCGTTATTCGCCAATCGTTTCAGTAAGTGATCCCGCTCCTGCTGGTCGCTCAGTTTGTGGTTTTGTGCCAATGCAGTTCCAAATCGTTCCATTTGCTCGAAACTGTATAATTCAGCTCTTAACGGCTCTTCAGGAGAATAGGTCAGTTTGGAATTTGTCTGGAAAAAAGCTCTCATATTGGAAATGAGCTCATGGGCGGCATAGATCAATTTCATACAGATAATATGTTTTAAAAGCGCCTCTACAGAGAGAGTTGCTTTAAAAGAGGTTTAAAACAATTTTTAAAAAAACAGTAATAAAGGGTGCTGAAGAACTTTGTATAAGTCCTTATCATCACCTTGGAAATTCTATTATTTTAGAGGAAGTTGTTTTACACGACACGTTTAAAAATTTGTAACATTCACACTTCTATAAGCTGTTGAACTATGAAGGAGGAAATATGAAATACAGTTTGCAGATCGAAAAAATCTCTTATTCGGAACCTTGTACCTGTTCTGTGAGAGTGTGGAAGAGAACAATGGAGTGGCTACAACCGTTTCTAACGGGACTTATTATACGGAACTGCTCAGTTAAAAGTAATCTTTGTCTATAGAGATTTTTTTCATAATGCATTCGATCTTTTCATGTGTCAGGGGCTTGTTGATATAATCCAGAATATCAAATTGAGAAAGATGTGCCACGTCATGCGGATTGTCAGAAGAAGTGAGGATTACGACAGCGCTTTTGCTGTCTTTTCTCATACGTCCGTACAGGTAGAGGAAATCGAATGCATCCATGACAGGCATATTAATGTCCAGAAAAATAAGCTCCGGATAAGGTTGGTCGGTGGAAGTACACTTTTCAATGTATTTGAAGGCAGCATGCCCATTGGTCACAATTTCCAGTTCGTTGGTAATTCCGGCACTTTTTATGATTTTTTCGCTCACAAAATTGCTTACACCATCATCGTCTACCAGGAGCGTAAGATTAAGTTTCGTATTCATAACAGTAATTGTTTTGATCAGTTTGTCTCAATTCCCATACCGTTGTTGGAAAACGACGGTATAGAATTAACTTATCATATTATAATTTAAAAAACAGAACCCGGATCAAGGCTTAATGAGCCGTTTCTTTTTATGTATTTTTAAAAATAAGAACATTATATATAGAACAAGGTCAGTAAAAAAAAGGGATATGACAAGGATTACAGTGGAAATTTTATTACGGATTTCCTGTTCAGGATTATTACTTATTACTGGTATAAGCATTTGAACGAGGGGCACGAGGGGAGTTTGTCTCATTTTGAAATGATGATTCTCATTTTGATAAGGATTTTTATGCCATAAGTGAGAGGTAAGCTTTTACTGCTTTGTAATTCAATCTTTTATTGTGTAAAAGAGAGGGTAGAAAAAATGGTATAGAATTTAAGGATAGTATTACTATGGATAAACTAGCTACGAGTATGGAAGAGGCGAAAACAGATCAGAAATGTATCAAGATTGTGGTAATGGAGGATAATGAAGTATACAATGCTTTGCTGACCCAGAAATTGAAATTGTATACGAAGTCTCTCTTCCCGGATATGCGTTGTGGTTTTGAAATAACCTCTTATATTTCTCTGGCATCTTGTATGAAAAATCTGAAAGAAGATGCGGATATTATTTTTCTGGATTATTTTCTTCTGAAAAATGTTACTGCTCTGGATGTACTGTACAAGATCAAAACGAAATGTAAAAACTGTAAGATCTTTATTATTTCCCGGACGAGAGATGCAGCTATTGTGGGGAAAGCGTTTGAACAGGGAATTGATGATTTTATTTTTAAAGGGAAATATGGGTTGGCCCATAGCTGTTATCTGATCAAAAAGATTGTGTCGAAAATGGCAGTGAGCTGAACTTCTGAGAACAGAATTGGTTTATGAATATAAAATAATCTTAGAGATACTTAGTTAATAGTACTAATATGGTTTTATTCTAAAGGTGAGTAGTTCTTTAAATAAAGTAAGCTGTTAGAGTCTCAACGATACTTCTGACTTCAAACTTTTGTCATCACCATCTACTATCCTTGGAGCAGACTCAATAATAGCTGACAAGTACATCTGAATAATGATAAATTAATAAAGCAAATCACGGAGTAGCAGGATCCTGAAGTCCTGCTGTTGTAAAATAGTTAAACCGATGAAAGAACAAGATAATAAAGTAAAAAACGACCGGGAGTCACTGGGTTATAATCTGGACGAATTGCATAAGATGGCAGATGACAAAGGATTTGTGAAAGATATGATTCGTTTATTTATCAAAACAACAGGCGAAGGATTGGTCGCTATCAAAAGAGGCGTAAAAAATAATTCTTGGGAGTATGTCGCCTATCAGGCGCACAAAATCGCCGCACCATGCCGGCATATAGAGGCAGAAAAATTGCATGGATTGCTCAAACAGATAGAAGATAAAGTGAGACTGGACTATAGTACTCTCCAGGTGGGAACGCTGGTAGAGGAGATAGAAGAGGAGATCAATGAACTGATCAAAAATTTGGAGATTGATTTAAATAATATTCAATAAATTTTCAGATACCTATACAATAGTGTATCTTAGAGAATTGGATATGTTCCCTGGAAATGATTAATAAACCTTTTAAGATAGTAGTGGTGGAGGATAATGAGTGGTATAACAAGCTACTTGTTCACAGTCTGTCCCTCAATCCTGATTTTGAAATAGAAAGCTATTCTTCCGGCAAAGATTTTCTGGACAATCTGAGTAAAAATATTAATGCTGTAACACTCGATTATCGTTTGCCGGATATGAAAGGAGACGAACTACTGAGGAAGATCAGGGAATATGATGAGGATATTGAAGTGATCATTATCTCGGAACAGGAAAATATCGAGACGGCTGTAGAGTTGTTGAAAGCAGGGGCATATGATTACATCGTAAAAGAAAAAGATATTCGTGAACGTCTGCTGAATACCGTATCGAATATCTGTAAGAAGGCTACTCTCAAAGCAAAAGTTTCTTCCCTTCAGGAAGAAGTGGAACATAAATTTAATTTTCAGAAAACGATCATCGGCAACAGCGATTCGATCCGTAAGATTTTTAACCTGATCGAGAAAGCGGTAAATAACAACATTACGGTTACGATCACCGGAGAAACCGGTACAGGGAAAGAAGTAGTAGCCAAAGCCATTCATTATAATTCCAAACGAAAAGACCGTCCTTTTGTAGCCGTTAATATTTCGGCCATACCTTCTGAACTTATCGAAAGTGAATTGTTCGGACATGAAAAAGGAGCGTTTACCGGTGCGTCTTTCCGTCGTGTGGGAAAGTTTGAAGAAGCAGCGGGAGGCACGTTGTTCCTGGACGAGATAGGGGAAATGGAAACCTCGCTTCAGTCAAAACTTCTGAGAGCCCTTCAGGAAAAGGAAATCACCAGGGTAGGAAGCAATGAGATTGTTAAAACGGATTGCCGTATTGTAGTCGCCACCAATAAAAATCTGAAAGAAGAAATAAAAAAAGGAAAATTCAGGGAAGACTTGTATTTCCGGTTGTATGGTCTGCCGATTGAATTACCTCCTTTGAGGGAAAGGACCAATGATATTCTGATCCTGGCAAAATATTTTATTGAAAATTTCTGTCGGGAAAACGATCTTGAAGAAAAAATCCTTTCCCCGGAAGCCCAGAAAAAACTGCTCCAGTACGATTATCCCGGAAATATCCGTGAATTAAAAGCTTCGGTTGAACTTTCCATTGTGATGTCGAATGGCTCCCTGATCGGTCCGGAAGATATTATGCTAAGTACAAACGATGTGATCGCCCAGGTATTGGGGGAGGAGCGTACCCTGCGTGAATACGAAATTCTTATCCTGAATGCTTTTCTGAAAAAGTACGATAATAATATCAATACGGTGGCAGAAAAACTGGCCATCAGTCCTTCTACCATATACAGGATGATGAAGGAGGAGAAAGAAAAAGAATTGTAGCAGAACACAAGTTGGTGAACGTTCCTCTAAAGAGCTTTCCTGTCAATTTTGTAAAAATATCCCAGGAGGAACTACTGAAGGGAAAATCAAAAGCCGGAACAGATCCGGCTTTTTTTATGATTACAGAACACTCCTGAAGAGGGGATCAGAACTTAGGACAAGGCAGCATTTTCATGATCTTCTTTTTCTTTTTATGATTGGTCTTTACACTGTACACAATGGAGATCTCGTGAGAACCTCCGGACGCATGGGTAAGTTTTGAAATCGTCAGGTCGTAGCTGTATCCGATGTTAAGCCCGTTGTGGACGAATCCTACCAGGAAGACCAACGCATCATGATTGGACTTTTCAGGCTTATATACTTTGACAGGAAGTCCACGGTACCACATTCCGGCAATGGCTTTATTATATCTTCCGTAAAGTCCTACATCAAGTTGATCGGATTTTCCCTGCATTTTGTACAGAAAAGTAGGAGAGAGGCTTTTCTCTTCGTCTGAATCTTTGTACCGTTTTCTCCAGGCAGGAGTGAAAGAAAATTTTACACCTCCGAAGAAAGAGAATTTTGTAGGCAGCCGGCTTTCGCCATTGATAAAGCTCTGGTTAGGTCTGTTGAGGTGGTGAGCGGAAACTCCCAGCCAGTAGGAATCGGAATATAACACTCCGCCGGAAGAAATGTCTGCATAGGAGATCGTATTCTGGTTGAAGTTTTCTCCGGATGAACCTCCGTTGAAGCCGTTGTCGGTGTATTGGGTACCGAAGGTCAGTTTATTATAGTTAATGCTTCTGGATACATAGGAAAGCTGGATTCCAGGACGAAATACCAGCTTTTTGGAAAGGTTGGCCTGGAAAGCATATTGAACACCAGCTTCGGTGGTTTTTAACTTTGCTGCGGTGGCGACATCTGAATTAAAGATGACTCCCACTCCGCTGTTGTATTGAGAGAAATAATGATCAAACGAGGCTGTATAGGTGATAAAAGAGGCGTCCAGAGAAGGCCATTGGTAGCGGGTGGCAAAGATTCCCCTGGTTTTCTGTTCGGCCCCTGCAAACCCCGGACTCAGGTACAGGGAATTGGCATAGTACTGTGAGTATTGAGGATCCTGAGCTTTTACCAGACCGCAGTAGTACATCATTAAAATAAAAACGATGAGCTTTTTCATGAGTGTATTGATTTTTCATACACTACATCTGGAGCTCATCGTAAGTAACCCGTTTGTGAAAATTTTTCGTATTTTTTTTCGCAGCCCTTCACACAGCTTACGGAAAAGATTTATTGGTCATCGTATGATTTCAACCCAGCCTTTATACATTTCGAGGGTTTTAGTATCGGTGATGTGATAGTAATAAACGCCATCATTCTGACCGTCCCCATTCCATTCGTTGATGTATTTTTCCCGCTGGTACACCAATTGTCCCCAGCGATTGTATATTTCCAGATTCCATTTTGTTCCGAAATTAGTGATCCTGAAATTATCGTTCAGCCCGTCTCCGTTAGGAGTGATCAGGTTAGGGATGAAGAATTCAATAGGAATGACATCTACGGTCACTTGTTGGGAATCGACATAACAGGCATCCGAACCGTATACGGTGTAGATTGTTTTGGTTACAGGAGAGGCCATGAACTGATTCTGTTCACTCACCAGTACCGATTCATTTTTCCAGAGATACTGTTCAGCTCCCCAGGCACGAAGCGGAGCAGTTGCCCCTTCGTGAATAAGGGTATCCTGGCTTGCTCCGAGTGTCAGACTTCCCTGGTAAGGACTTACTCTTACGGAGTCCCGTTTCCAGCAGCCTTCATCTTTATGGGCCAGTACATAGAAGGTAGAGTCAGTAGTGGCGGTGACATCCTGGGTCCTGAGCGAAGGGTCTGCCATCCCTGCCGAAGGAGACCATAGATAGGTAAAGTCATTTCCCGGTTCTGCCAGTGCCGCAATGGTCACTTCGCTCTGATAAGGGCATAGCGTAGCTGTTTTGGTGGTCGTAAGATTGAAGTTTGGATAGACCTTTACATTGACGGTATCTGCTTTGGTGCAATTGGTTTCCTTGTTCCGGACAAAAACAATATACTCGGTATGGAGTGTAGGTTTTACATATGTACTGGCACTGGTCTGGTTGACCACCCCGTGGACAGGCCTCCATAAGTAGTCATAATCTTCTTCCGGGGTAGAAGGCACAGCACGCAGGGCAACACTGTCCGTGAAACAGACAGAGGTATCCAGACCGATGTCAATCGTAAAGACTGGCGGAACGTTGACAATCATTTCGGCTTGCCGGTAACAGCCCGATTGACCGTTGGAAATAAAGATCGCGTAAATAGTGGACTCGGACGGTGACAGGATCGGATTAGGAATGTTCGGATCGGAAAGCCCTGCCGGAGGCAGCCATTTATAGGTATAGACTGTCCCTGTAGGACCGGGGATCTGTGCCCGGTAGTTGGTATCTTCCGGACAAAGTGTGATCTCCAGGCGCTCGGTGATCTGGAATTCTTCTTTAAAGACTACTGTGACGGTGTCGATATAGACGCAGCCCGTCTCTTTGTCCATTGCCTGTACTATATAGGTAGTGGTAGTAAGCGGGGCCGCAACCGGGTTTGCGATCGTATCGCTGCTCAGACCGGTGCTCGGCGTCCATTGGATGTCGTAGTCTCCTAATCCTTCCCGGATCCTTATATCGTCCAGTATCCAGATGTCTTTGTCCGGCAAACTGGGGTGATTGTTCAGTTGTTGCCAGCGGAACCTTGTATGGGTGGTTTTGGCTTCGTCCG
Source organism: uncultured Chitinophagaceae bacterium (assembly GCA_964437245.1). Classification (GTDB taxonomy): domain Bacteria; phylum Bacteroidota; class Bacteroidia; order Cytophagales; family Cytophagaceae; genus JANYCO01. The sequence continues at coordinate 2,796 of CAYTGJ010000096.1, read as the reverse complement.
GAATATTAAGCGCTATGTAGTTGAACTGATCGATCGCAGAGAATATGTCTGCATCCATCAGATGCAGGAGCGTCCAGGTAGCACCGCCGTCGATGGAATATTCCAGGTAGAGGTTTTCGTCCTGTTCGTCGTTTTCCGGTTTGTCGCAGAAACATTGATTACAGGTTCCGGCTTTGACATAGAAACTGATGCTGGCTCCGTTTTCCAGGTCCATGTCTTTGGTCTCCAGTGTCCGGACACCAGGATTTCTAAGGTGATAGGCTTCGTTGTGCGAGACAGCTCCGCATTGATTGCCAAGTATCCCTCCGCTGATATTGCTCCAGTTGGAACTATCTATATCATGATCAAAGGCTTCGTGGAAAATCTCGCCTACAGGGATGAATACAAGGTTTAATCTTACAGAATCGCAGGTCTCAATGGTATCACCCTGTAGAATTTCCATTTCAATTAAGTTTTTGGCTGTCACGATCACACTGTCTGTTTTGGTACATCCCTGTGGAGAGACTACCGTCACATAATATTGTGTAGTGGTTTTAGGACGTGCTACCGCTACAGCCGTAGCAGAGCCCGACAGGTTTGCTGAAGGGGTCCATTGATAGCTGTAGGAATCCCCGGGATCCGGACCGGCATAAGCCTGGATCGTGACCCCTTCTTCCATCGAGCAAAGCTGTGTTTGCGGAGAAGTCGAAAGGGTAAAAGAGGGTACCAGATGTACGGTGATGGTATCCCTGTTTCCGCATCCGCTGCTGAAATTACTTTCTACGATGTAAGTGGTGGTCACGGAAGGAGTGGCAACCGGGTTGGCACAGTTGGTACAGCTCAGGCTGGTGGCAGGACTTCCGTCCAGATTGGTCCATTGAAACACACTTCCTCCGATCGCTTTTAACTGGACTGTTGCGCCGTCCGGGCAGTAATGACGGTCCGGACCGGCAGAGGTCCCCTGCAATACATAAATGGTAAAGGAGTAAGTTTGCTCTCCGGACACCGGGCAGGCATCGTCTTTGAGCGTGACCGTAAACGTATGGATCCCGAGGTCACTGGCCTGTGGGGTCCAGGAGAAATGTCCGGTAGCAGTGTTTCCGGTGGCACTCAGGTTCAGGACGGCTCCCGGAATGGAAGAGGAAATATTGGAAGAGGCCGTGATGTTGTCCCCGTCATTGTCCCTGGCACTGATGTCAAAGTCAATGGTTTCTCCCGGGCAGATTTCAATGATGTTTTTAGCCGACAATATTCCGCCGGAATGATTCTGGATCCCACCGTTGTTTTCCATATGAGGAATCAGGTTGGTACAGTTGGATACGATTACCTGCATATCCCGCATGGTAGTACCGATCAACCTTCCGCTGCGGTATTCTTTTACCATTACCGTTACCACCGATACCTGAAGCCCGTTGGGCGTGAGGTCCATCTGGCCGGTTGCGGCGTCAAACTGCAGAGAGCCGGTATTGGTAAAGATCGGATAAGCGGAGGAATATCCCGGTTTGTAAGTGGCCGGGTCGTTATAGCCTTCCAGCGGAGTGATCAGGCTATACACCAGCGAGTCGCCGTTGGCATCGATGACCCCGTGATTGTAGCTGTAGGCTTGTCCGTTGCATAGATAAGGGACCGGCATATTGGTAAATACCGGAGAAGAGTTGCATACTGCATCCCGGTTGTTGAGGGTCGCTTCCACATAAAGATCGTTTTTGGTCGCCAGGTTGGTGATAAGATAGTTACGGCAGCATTCGGAATAGCTGAACCTCCAGTCGGTACATTGTGCCGGGAGTGTATAGCGTCCTTTGTAGATGTACTTTTGAACACCGGGGATCGTTCCTCCGTTGCAACTGGTATTGGAAAGCTCTGAGGGGCAGACCGCCGATACTTCAACCCCCGGTCCTGTACGGGTGAGGTTGATGTGGGTATGAAAATTACAGCTTCGTGATTCAATATGAAGGACCGGAGTGCTGGGAGCGGATATCCCTTTGCAGTCCCGGTAGAAAGACAGGGTAAATTCGTATTCATTGCCTCCTATACATTCGTAGGTGAGGTCTACGGCCATCGCATGGGTGGCTTCGGCTTTCCGGACAGTCATGACCGATAAGAATACGATTACCAGGGCAATCAGTATCCGGCCGGGAATGAAAACAGGTCTTGCTGTATTTATCAACATATATTGCTCTTGTTTAGAGGTTCTTTCTCTCTTTCTAATCAGCGTTTGTATTGAAACTACAGTCTTGAATGGAAAAAGTAACCTCTGGTATTTTGGTTCTTTCAGTTATATATATATACCGGTTATTTTATTACTGTAATCACAATTTGTTGATTTTCATTACAAATAATGATGTATTGGCCCATAGGAACCAGATTTCCGGTATTATCGGTTGCATCCCAATCGGAAGGAATGCTCATTTCTTTGGTCAATTGTCCGAAACGGTCGTAAATTTTTGCTTTTCCCGTATAAGGGATGTAATAAGTGGCCGATTGTCCTCCCGGAGCATTGGGGGCGATGACCAGGTCTTTACAATCCTTGGTCATTGTCACAGAACGGCTCCACTTCATTTCCTGGTTGTCTGCATCTTTGATATAGAGTTCGTAGGTAGCGTCCTCCACTTCATCGAGAAGATTATTCGTATAAATGGTTTCCTGCCCGGTAAGTATGTTTCTGAGCCTGTATTGGAACGGTTGCGTGCCACATACGATGCTGGCAGGCTCAAGCTCAATGGTCCCTTTTTCGGTACAGGTGGACCGGGAGACAGACACTCTTAGATTGTCGAGGTTCATTTTGATGGTGACCCGTACACTTGTTTGCTTCAGGCA
>CAYTGJ010000095.1:8468-17531 GCA_964437245.1 uncultured Chitinophagaceae bacterium | reverse complement strand
TACAGGTCTGAACGATATCCTGGTTTCCAGGCTGGGGTATAACAGTGCACAAGCCACGTTGATGATCGGGTATGAGTCGGGAAACATAGACCTGATCCGGGGCAATAAACTCATCAACGTAAACGATATTCTGCGGGCAAACATTGTGACGTCCAAAAAGATCAATCATTTCCATATGAGCGATGAGTTCGCCTATATTTCCGGCGATTATGGAGTGACGGTCTATAATCTGAAAAAAAATGAAGTAAAAGAATCCTATCTCGCGCTTAGCGGAGACGGACTGACGAATGAAGTATATGCTTCTACGCTTACTTCTGATAAAGACAGTATTTTTCTGGCAACCTCCAGGGGGGTAATGGCCGCAAGGGTTTCTCCTGCCATCAATCTGCTGGATTTTTCCAACTGGTATACTTTCCAGGTAGCGGATAGTATTGATACCTTAAATGTTACTTCAGTATGCGCCTACGGAGGAATAGTATATGCTTCGGTACAGCAAAAAGGGATCTACTATTTTAACGGAAGCAAATGGAGACAACTGTCGATTCCTCTTACAGGAGGGGGACAGATCCGCCATATGACTCCTTCTGTTCACGGGATGCTTGCGTCGGTAGATAGTGCGGTGTTCTTGATCAGGACGCCTGCTGACTGGAGTGTGGCCTATTCAAAAGAACGATACGTGCAGCCTACAGAAGCCTGGTACGATCAGGAAAATGTTCTGTGGTTTTCAAGTTTGAACGGTGGACTGGTTCGTTATAAGAATGGAGAAGCAGAACATATTTACCCCAATGGTACGTTTGGTAAAGAGACATTCAGGCTTTCGTACTATAACAACAGCTTGATGACAATGGCGGGAGGATACAGTTCGCTGGGGCAGCGAACTTATTTTGGAAACTGGGGGAGTGTTTTTGATAATAATACCACTTGGATCTCGGGCCTTAATAAATACCCTAACATTCCTTCCGGGCTGGGAGATATAGTGGGTGCAACCTACAATGAGCATAATAGTACCTTGTACATCTCTTCCTACGGAGATGGCCTGGTAGCCATAGGGCCGGAGAATACCATACATTATACTAACCTGAACAGCCCCTTGAAAAGGGCTGGGGCTTCGCAGCTCGGAGATCTCCTCATTGGTCAGACGGCTACTGATCAGGACGGCTATTTGTGGATCCCTAACCGGAATGTGGCAGCAGGAGTAGTTAATTTGCATAAGCTATCACCGGACGGGCTATGGAACAGCTATACACTACCGGGCAATCTGGCCAAAAATATTGTAGGAGTTACTATTGACGATTTTGATAATAAATGGCTCAAGACAGTAGGCCCTTCGGAAACGGGGATCATTGTCTTTAATGAAAAGAAAAACCAGGCTCGTTCCCTGCTGAATATTTCCGGCCAGGGGATGCTGCCCGACAGCAAGATCAACTGTATCACCAAGGATCTGAAGGGGGCGATCTATGTAGGTACGAACAAAGGTCTGGCGGTTTGCTATGATCCTTCATCCATTTTAAATACAGGAGTGGACTTGACAACCCCTATTTTTGACGGATTCCCTATCTTATATGAACGAAATGTTTTGTCGATCAAAGTGGATGGCGGGAACCGGAAATGGGTAGGTACCAATGATGGTTTGTGGTATTTTAACGAAGACCTTACCAGAGTACTTCTCTACTTTAACGAAGAAAACAGTCCCCTGCTTTCTGATTATATCTCCGATATCGAGATCCATCCGTTATCGGGAGAAGTATTCTTTGCTACCATGGCCGGGCTTGTTTCTTATCGTGGTATGGCTACCGAAGGAGACGAGGATTTCAGCGATGTCAAAGTATTCCCGAATCCGGTGCGTCCAGGTTTTTCGGGTATGGTGGGAATCTCAGGATTGGCTTCTGATGTAGCCGTGAAAATTACCGATGTAGCCGGGAATCTGGTTTATGAAACCAAAGCCCAGGGAGGAACTGCCGTATGGAATGTACGCGACTACAATGGGAAAAGAGCTTCCTCCGGTGTTTATCTTATTTTTTGTGCGTCTTCTGACGGGGCCTCAAAATTCGTTTCTAAAATTGCAGTGGTAGAATAATGCTCCATAAAACACGGGGAATAGTACTCGGCTATATCAAGTATGGCGACACTTCAGTGATCGTTAAGATCTATACAGAAGAATTCGGGTTGCAGACTTATATCGTGAACGGTGTACGCAGCAAGTCCTCCAAAAATAAAATAGCCCTTTTTCAACCCCTGACCTTGCTGGACATGGTAGTATACCATAAAGAGAACCGCGATATCAACCGGATCTCCGAGATGAAATGCAGCATGGTATTCAGGTCAATTCCTTTTGAACAGAAAAAGATCAGCATGGTCATTTTTATAGCAGAACTGTTGGGGAAGACCTTAAGAGAGCAGCCTCCCAGCCAGGATCTGTTTGAACTCATCTTGCATACAATTTCGTATCTGGATGAAATGGCAGACGGTTTTGAAAACCTTCATTTACAATTTATGATACAGCTAACCGCATTCCTGGGTTTTTTCCCCGGATCGGTAAATGATATTCTGGAGGAAATAAGGATCAGCTTGTCGGAAGAAGAAAGGAAAAATTTGTCAGATCTTATGACCGCTGATCCGGATCAGTATATCCGGATCAGCAATCATAACAGGCGTCATTTGCTGGACTGCCTAGTGAGATATTATTCCATTCACGTAGATAATTTCGGTACCCTGAACTCCTTGGTAGTGTTGCAGGAGATCTTCGGATAGAAAGTCCCTTATGGTTTCAGAACGATTTTTCTGGTAACCGGATTGAAAGGACTTGGTACGCTCTTGTTTTCTTTATCCAGTAATTCCAGTTGAATAATGTTTTCGCCCATTGGCAATCCTTCTATAGCAAAAGCCTGCCAGCGGGTAAGGAAAAACTCCGTCCCGTTGATCGTCGCTTTTACTTTATATCCTTTTTTCGAAAGAGTACAGTTGACGAGGTAAAAATCAAGCAATACCTTTTTGGTGTCTTCTCCTGCATATTCTCCTTTAGGACGGCTATAGAACATCAAAGGTTTGGTAAGATCTACTGGGTTAGGCTGTCCGGCAGGCCCAACAGTAAAATGCCGGAGGTCATAAGCAGATTTGTGTTTAAGACTTTCGTGATAAGAACGGGACAAAAACGATAGCACCACATAGTTCCCGTCCGGAAGCGATTCGGAAAAATCCGTTTCGTATTTGGCAAGGTACGGAGCATTGTTCAGGATCACATGAATATGCTGACCTTGTGCAGAATTACTACAGTGTTTGTCCTTTGCATCAGACGTCTGATCGGTAAGTTTATAATTTTTAAGTTCATACTGGAATCTCACCTTCCCGGTGTCCTGAACCGATCCTGTAGCAGGACTGGTCATTTTCAAAGAAGCATCCGGGAACAGGGGAGAATCTGTAACCGGAGTCAGCTTGATTCCGTTACGTTCGATCATTTTGTTCTGAGCAGTACAGGAACTGAAAGTGATCAAAGAGGAAAAAATAATCGCAGATAAAAATTTTATTCTTTTCATATAGTTCAACGGTTTAATTGAAATTTAAACATACCGATCGCCTTTCTGGGCTTTTACATCGGCTACAAAATCTTTTACTTTTTGTTCATGATTCTTATTGCAGATCATCAGCACTCCGTCAAATTCGGCCACAATATAATCTTCCAGGCCTTCTACTACTACGAGTTTATCAAACGGTGTTTTGATGATACAATTTTGGGTATCATACAACATAACGTTTCCGGAAACCACGTTCCCGTTTTCGTTTTTCTCTGTAACATCATAAAGGGACTTCCAGGTTCCCACATCCGACCATCCGAAATCACTGGGCAATACATATACATTCGTTGCCTTTTCCATGATCCCGTAGTCAATGGAGATGTTTTTGCATTGAGAATAAGCTTTTTCTATAAACGCATACTCCTCCGGGGTCCAGTATTTATGGTTCCCTTCCGCAAAAATTTCACCCATTTCCGGCAGGTGTTTTTCAAAAGCACTGATGACCGACCGGGCACTCCATACAAAAATGCCGGCATTCCACAGGAAGTCTCCACTTTCTACAAACATCTTGGCAAGTTCCAGTACCGGCTTTTCGGTAAATGTTTTTACCTTTTTGATCTCATTCGGATCTTCCAGAAACTGGATGTATCCATACCCGGTGTCAGGTCTGCTTGGTGTGATCCCCAACGTGATCAGTACATCTGATTCTGCGGTGAGGGCAAGGGCCATCTGTATCCTTTTTTCAAATTCCTGTTCTTTCAGGATTACGTGATCAGAGGGAGCCACGATCACGTTGGCGTCTGCATTTTTACGGTAGATCTTATAACATGCATAAGCCGCACAGGGAGCGGTGTTCCGCCCAATAGGTTCGCACAGGATCTGATCGTCTGTCAGCAAGGGAAGCTGGGTTTTGACCAGATCTTTGTAAAAGGTATTGGTGACGACAAAAATATTTTCTGTCGGACAGATATTTTCAAACCGTTCGAATGTTTGCTGGATCATAGTCTTGCCTACTCCCAGTACATCGTGAAACTGTTTGGGAAAAGAGGTTCTGCTGAAGGGCCAGAAACGGCTTCCAATGCCGCCTGCCATGATTACCACATAATTATTTTTATTCATTTTAGTAAAGTCGTACAGGTTAAAAATTTTAAACGATTCCTTCTTTGAGAAGGTCATGCAAATGGATGAATCCGCATATTTTCTTGCCTTCGGTCACTACCAGTTGCGTAATATTCTTCTCTTGCATGATTTTCATGGCGACCATCGCATATTCCTCTTTTTCAATAGTTTTAGGGTTAGGGGTCATGATGTCGGAAGCGGTCAGGCCTGTAATATTTTCATACTTGTTTAACATTCTGCGAAGGTCTCCGTCGGTTACAATACCGATCAGCTCATCGGCTTCGTTGACCACTGCGGTGGCTCCGAGCCGCTTGGAAGATATTTCCACGATCACTTCTTTGATCAACGCCTGCTTGCCTACTTTCGGTATGGTATGTTGAGGATAAATATCGCTTACTTTCAGATACAGTTGTTTCCCAAGTGCACCACCCGGGTGATACTTGGCAAAATCCTCCCTGGTGAAATTATGTATTTCCAGCAGACTCATGGCGATTGCATCACCCATCGCCAGGGCTGCCGTTGTACTGGTGGTGGGCGCCAGGTTCAGCGGACAGGCTTCTTTGTCGATACTTGCGTTGATCACATAATCCGATTGTTCGGCCAGATAAGATTGAATATTGCCTACCAGTCCTACCAGGATAGCACCGGTGCGTTTGATAAGAGGTACTAATACTTTGATTTCCGGGGTATTTCCGCTTTTGGACAGGCAGATGACCGCATCGTTTCGCTGGATCATCCCAAGATCGCCGTGAATAGCGTCGGCAGCATGCATAAAAATAGCAGGAGTTCCGGTCGAATTCATGGTCGCCACGATCTTGCTCGCAATAATGGCACTTTTCCCCACTCCGGTTACGATAATACGCCCTTTTACAGTGGAAAGGGCGACTACGCATGCCTCAAACTCATCATTAATATGATTAAGTAAGTTTTTTATTGCATCTGCTTCATTTTGAAGAACATTTTTTGCAATCGGTACAATATTTTTTGTTAACTTCAAGTTAGGAAACTTTTTAGCTTTTCAGAGCAAATATAACATAATGATTCAGGATAATAAAGATAAAAGGCTGTAAGAATGTTAGTCGAGAACGAAACCGAGCTATTAACAAAACTAAAAGAAGTATTTGGGTATTCAACTTTCAGAGGGACGCAGGAAGCCATCATTAATAATTTGCTGGCTGGAAAGAATACGTTTGTGATCATGCCTACAGGTGCGGGGAAATCAATGTGTTATCAGCTTCCTGCTCTGACAATGGATGGAATCGCTGTGGTGATTTCTCCATTGATCGCTTTGATGAAAAATCAGGTAGACCAGTTGAATGCGATCGGGGTCAACGCCCAGGTGCTCAACTCTACGCTGACCAAAGCAGAAATGACCCGCGTAAAGAAAGAAGTTCTCAACGGAGAGGTGAAGCTCCTCTACGTAGCTCCTGAATCACTGACCAAAGAAGAGAATATTGCTTTTTTGAAAAAAGCTAAAATCTGTTTTGTAGCGATCGACGAAGCACACTGTATTTCAGAATGGGGCCACGATTTCCGGCCCGAGTACAGAAGGATCAAAATGATCATTGAGCAGCTGGGCAGTCTCCCGATCATTGCGCTGACTGCTACGGCCACTCCCAAGGTACAGGTGGACATTCAGAAAAACCTCCAGATGGAAGAGGCGAATGTCTTCAAGTCATCATTCAACAGGAAAAACCTTTATTACGAAGTAAGACCTAAATCCGATACCAAGAAACAACTTATTAAATATATCCGGCAGCACAAAGGAAAGTCCGGAATCATCTATTGTTTAAGCAGGAAAAAGGTGGGAGAAATCGCCGAGCTGCTGCGGGTAAACGATATCAAAGCACTTCCGTATCATGCGGGGCTGGATGCTGATGTGAGGATGAAAAACCAGGATGCTTTTCTCAGTGAAGAAGCCGATGTCATCGTAGCAACTATTGCTTTTGGGATGGGAATTGACAAACCTGATGTTCGGTATGTCATTCACTACGATGCTCCTAAATCCCTGGAAGGATACTATCAGGAAACCGGCCGTGCGGGGCGGGATGGTCTTGAAGGAAACTGCATCATGTTTTATGCCTACAAGGACATCCTGAAACTGGAAAAATTCAATAAAGACAAAAATGTGACCGAACGTGAGAACGCACGCCAGTTGCTTCAGGAAATGGTTTCATTTGCGGAATCTGCAGTATGCCGCAGAAAACAACTGCTGTTCTATTTTGGGGAACATCTCGAACAAGACTGCGGTTTTTGTGACAACTGTCTTAACCCTAAAGAAAAATTCGAAGGCCAGAACGATATTATACTGGCGTTGCAGGCGGTGATCCAAACAGAAGAACGGTTTGGGATTACTCATCTGGCATCGGTTTTGTCAGGAATCGAAAACGATTATACCCGGAGCTACCGGCATGATCAGCTTGAAGTTTTCGGGAAAGGAAAAGAAAAAAATCCGGAGCACTGGAACTCTGTATTGCGCCAGATCATGATCGCAGAATACCTGTATAAGGACATGGACGATTATGGGGTGATGAAGATCACGGAAAAAGGGAGAGCATTCCTGGAAAACCCTTCTCCGGTAACGTTGAGCAAAGATCACGATTATTCGCAGGAGGCAATGAAGCAGGAGGCCGATGAAGACGCTGCTCCTGTAAAATCATACGATCCTGTGTTGTATGAACAATTGAAGGGACTTCGCAGAAAAGTGGCGAAGGAGAAAAATTTGCCTCCGTATGTGATCTTTCACGATCCTTCTCTGGAAGAAATGGCCACTGTATATCCTACTACCAAAGAGCAACTGAGTCATATAAACGGGGTAGGAATGGGGAAAGTAGCCAAGTTTGGTAAACCTTTCCTGGATCTGATCGCCCAGTATGTAGAAGAAAATGACATTGTCACTTCTTCGGATGTGATCGTGAAATCTTCGGTAGATAAATCCAAGATCAAGATATATGTGATCCAGCAGATCGATAAAAAAGTGGATCTGGATGATATTGCCCAGGCCAAAGGAATCACACTGCAGGATGTACTGGAAGAGATCGAGCATATCTGCTATGCAGGCACCAAACTGAATCTCGATTATTATATCAATCAGGTGATCGACGAAGACCGCCAGGACGAGATATACGATTATTTTATGAATGCAGAATCGGATAATATAAAAATAGCCCGGGAAGAACTGGGAGATGCAGATTATTCCGAAGAGGACATTCGTTTGATGCGGATTAAATTTATTTCCGAATTGGGAAATTAATTCTAAATTTTGAATTTTAAACTTTAAGTTTGTGACTGGATAAATTAAATGGAATTTAGTTTATCCAGTCATTGTCTTTTTAATAAACATACTACAAAATGAACATATTAATTATAGGAGCAGGAGGAAGAGAGCATGCAATAGCCTGGAAGGTGAGACAAAGTAATAAGTGCCGCCATCTTTTTGTAGCTCCGGGAAATGCAGGAACCTCCTCGATTGCTACGAATGTGGAAATCAGTGCTACCGACTTTAAGAAGCTGGGAGAGTTTTCATTGGAACACGATATTCATTTGATTGTAGTAGGACCTGAAGTGCCGTTGGTAGAGGGAGTAGTGGATTATTTCCGTTCGGTGGCCGAGCTGAAACATATTCTGATCGTAGGACCTGATAAAACAGGAGCTCAGCTGGAAGGCAGTAAAGACTTTTCTAAAAAATTCATGGAGCGTCACAACATTCCAACGGCTGCGTCCAGAACCTTTACAGGAGATACTCTTACCGAAGGGTTGGCATACCTTGATCAGCATACACTTCCGATCGTTTTAAAGGCAGATGGTCTGGCGGCAGGAAAAGGAGTGATCATCTCCAACTCCCGCGAAGAATCAAAAGCGGTTCTTACTGAAATGATCACGGATAAAAAATTCGGAGATGCCAGTACCAAAGTTGTGATCGAACAATTTCTGGATGGAATAGAAGTTTCTGTTTTTGTACTTACGGATGGTAAAAACTATAAGATTTTACCGGAAGCCAAAGATTATAAGAGAATCGGCGAAGGAGATACAGGACCTAATACAGGCGGAATGGGAGCCGTATCTCCGGTTTCATTTGCCGATGCTGCTTTTATGGAAAAAGTAGAAGAAAGAATTATCAAGCCTACTATTGACGGACTAAATAAAGAGGGTATCTTGTACATCGGATTTATCTTCTTCGGACTGATACGGGTAAATGGAGAACCATATGTGATCGAATACAATGCCCGGATGGGAGATCCGGAAACCGAAGTGGTAATGCCAAGGATAGAAAGTGACCTGGTAGAACTTCTGGTGGCGGCGGCTAAGCAAGAACTTGATCAGGTAACGATCAAAATTTCGGATAAGGCTGCTACTACTGTGAGGCTTGTAGCGGGAGGTTATCCGGAAGAATATGAGAAGGGACATCCGATCAGCGGCCTCGATCAGGTGC
>CAYTGJ010000095.1:5972-8458 GCA_964437245.1 uncultured Chitinophagaceae bacterium | reverse complement strand
ATCGCTTTTCATGCAGGAACCAAATCAGGCAGCAAAGGGGAAGTGCTTTCCAACGGTGGCCGTGTGATTGCTCTGACAGCGTATGGGGACACTATTGAAGAAGCATTGAACCGCTCAAAAGCAGCGGCAGAACTAGTTACCTGGCAAGACCGTTATTACAGGAAAGATATTGGCTTTGACCTGTTGAAACTGGCCGAAAAGACTTCCTAGATCCGTTGACATTGTGAGGATACCTCCGATTATAAAACCGGTCTTTCTGGTTGGATTGTGGAGTTGTTAGTGTGGGGAAGTGATCAGCGATCCGGAAAATAGAAGACTGTATATTTATTTCTATTGCAAAAACCTATACCCTTATGTTTGGTCTCAAATACATCAAATTCGATTCAACAAAGTATGTTATTCACTACAGTGGAGGGAAAATAAAAAGAGAAGGCCGTAGTCTTGCTTTTTTCTATTTTGCTCCCAGTTCTTCCATTGTAGCCATTCCGATGGGAAGTAATGATTTCCAGTTTATCTTCAACGAGACAACTAAGGATTTTCAGACAGTGTCTATCCAGGGCCAGATCACCTACAAGATCACGAACCCCAAGCAACTTTCGGAGATGCTTGACTTTACAGTGGATGATAAAGGATATCCTAAAACAGCCGATTCCGATAAGCTAAGCCAGCGTTTGATCAACGATGCACAAACAGCTGCCTCTTCTTTTATTGCAGGGCTTACCCTTCGTGAGGCACTTAAAAGTGCAAAGGTGATCGAAGGGAAGATCAGCGAGGGATTAAGGTCTTCCAGGGCGGTAGAACTGCTGGGTGTAGAGCTGCTCAGCAGCAATATTCTTGCGGTGAAACCTTCTCCTGAAATGGCCCGTGCGCTGGAAGCGGAGACCAGGGAAGCATTACAGCAGGAAGCTGACCAGGCGGTATACCTGAGAAGAAACTTTGCCGTAGAGCAGGAGCGGAAGATCAGGGAAAGTGAATTGAGTACCGAGATCGCAGTGGAAGAAAAGAAAAAACAGATCGCCGAAAAGAAAATGGAGTCGGAGATCTTAAAAGAACAAAGTACCCGTAAGCTTCGTGAAATGAAGATGGAAGCAGATATTTCCATCGAAGAACAAAAGAAAAACCTGATCGATCTGCGGGTAGACAACGAGAAGAAAGAAGCCGATTCCAAAGGCTACGTATTGCAGGCTACTCTTAAACCTTATAAAGAGATGGACTGGCGTACACTCATGGCCATCGGGAAAGATAGTTCTGATCCTAAGATGCAGATGGCAGTGGCGTTTCGGGAGCTGGCCGAAAATGCCCAGAAAATACAAACGTTGAACATTACTCCTGACCTTCTTCAAACCATTGTGAGCGAAGAGTAAGCTGCTATGAATGCAACACAGATTGAAAATGTAGTAGTGGTGCGCAGCAAAACACGTCTGGAGCAGCTGACGGAAAAGTTTAATACAAAAGCCCAGGCGAAGTTTTATATTGAGCAAAGTGTAACGAATGTATTGCAGAAAAAAAAGAAAGGTGCAGTACAAAAGGAGGAAGCAGAAAAAAGTTTTAAAGAGTACGAGCGGGAACATGACAGTCTTTATTCCTCTTTGGGAAGTATTCATAAGTCTCTTTCCAAAAAGATCAAATATAAAGAGATCGACCGGACTTTTCTTTCCAATTTTATTTTTACGGAAAAGGATCTTGTTGTAGTAATAGGCCAGGATGGACTCGTAGCGAATACTGCCAAATATGTAAATAATATTCCGATCATCGGGGTAAATCCGGATCCTGTCCAGTACGACGGGGTCTTACTTCCCTTTCACAAGGATAATTTTGAAACAGCGATTGAAAATGTTTTAAATAATCGTTACCGTTTTAAGGAAGTAACCATGGCGGAAGCCAGGCTTAGTGACGGACAGCGGTTGCTGGCGTTCAACGATTTTTATATTGGTCCTTCCTCCCATGTTTCGGCACGCTATCAGATCACGTTTCAGAATATTTCGGAGCGGCATTCCTCCAGCGGTATTATTGTCTCTACCGGAGCTGGTTCTACAGGGTGGATGAGTTCGGTATTCAATATGATGAAGAGTGTGGCCAAAAGCTTCGGTCATGCAGACGTGATGGCGGATCAGCAAATGCCCTGGGATACACAGGAACTTATGTTTGTAGTACGCGAACCATTTCAGAGCAAAACCTCTCAGGTGCAGTTGACCGCAGGCCTGATCCGGAACGGTCAGGAATTGCAACTGGAATCCTATATGCCCGGCAGCGGGGTGATCTTCAGCGACGGGCTGGAGAATGACTTTCTTCAGTTTAATTCCGGAGCGATTGCTACGATTGGGGTTGCCCCGGAAAAAGCTAAATTAGTGGTTCTGTAACTGCTTATGATACAGCGAATAATATTATCTTGTAAAGTTTTTTTGAAATTGTCCTGAAACCTCTATCTTTGCATCCGCTAAACGGGGGATTAGCTCAGCTGGCTAGAGCGCTTGGCTGGCAGTCAA